>JBMYXX010000214.1:0-5423 GCA_049608805.1 Flavobacteriales bacterium
TTGTTGAAATTTCCATCATTAAGCTTAATCCAGACGGAACAGAAGATGTTCTTACGGTATTGGTAAATCCCGGAATGCCAATTCCTAAGCAAAGCTCAGACATTCATGGAATAACCGATGAAAAGGTTGCAGGTGAACCACCGTTCAAAGAATTGGCTAATCAGATAAAGGATTTTATTGGCAATTCAGATTTATCAGGGTTCAATTGCTTAAAGTTTGATGTGCCGTTGTTAATGGAGGAATTCCTTAGAAACGACATCGACTTTAGCATGAAAAACCGAAAGGTTGTAGATGTGCAGAACATCTTTCATAAGCTAGAGCAAAGAACACTAGTTGCAGCGTATAAATTCTACTGCAATGGTGATTTGACAAATGCGCATAGTGCCGAAGCTGATACGAGAGCAACTATGGAAGTATTGCTTGCGCAAGTAGAAAAGTATGACGAGTTAACCAGCGAGGTCGAGTTTTTACACGACTTTTCTAAACGTGGTAATTCAATAGATTTTGCTGGACAAATAGTCGAAAATGAAAATGGAGAAGCTGTTTTCAATTTCGGGAAAAACAAAGGAAAAACGGTTGTTGAAGTCTTGAAAACAAACCCAGGTTATTATTCTTGGATGATGGATGCCCAGTTTCCGAGCTATACCAAAAAGGTGTTGACCGAAATTAGAGTCGATGCTTTCAATAAAGGCTTGTTATGAAAATAATCTGCATTGGCAGGAACTACGCTGAGCACGCAAAAGAGTTAAATAATCCGGTTCCAAAAGAGCCATTGTTTTTCATTAAGCCAGACTCTGCTGTTCTACGGAACAATGACGATTTCTATTTGCCAGATTTCTCAAATGACGTTCATTATGAGGCAGAGATTTTTGTGAAAGTCCACAAAAAAGGAAAGAACATTCAGGAGAAATTTGCACCTAAGTATTATAGCCAAGTTGGTATTGCAATTGATATTACGGCTAGAGATGTGCAACAGAAATGTAAAGAGAAGGGGTTGCCGTGGGAAAAGGCAAAAGGCTTTGATGGCTCTGCGCCAATGAGTAAAACGCTTCCGTTGTCTGAGTTTTCTGATGTGAACGCTCTTAACTTTGAATTGCACATCAACGGAATAGTTGTTCAGAAAGGTTTTACAGGAGATATGATTTTTAATGTAAATCAAATCATTGCCGAAGCCTCTAAGTATTTCATGTTTAAAATTGGTGATGTAGTTTTTACTGGGACTCCAGCCGGGGTTGGGAAACTAAATCAAGGAGACCGACTAGAAGCCTTTATTGAAGGCAGGAAAATGATGGATTTCCGAGTAAAGTAAATCCAGGTTTTCGGACTAAGTTTAAGTTCAGTTTCAGCTACCTTTGTATTTCATGGCAGGAAACACCTTCGGGAAATTATTTCAGATTACAACTTTTGGTGAAAGCCACGGAAAGGCCATTGGCGTTGTGATTGACGGGCTTCCTGCAGGAATAGATATTGATGAATCTCTAATCAACCAAGACTTGCAACGCAGGCGTCCGGGACAATCTAAACTTACAACGCAACGAAAGGAAACTGAGGAGTTTCAACTTCTTTCGGGCGTTTTTGAAGGTAAATCTTTGGGTACACCAATTGCGGTTACAATTCCTAACTCAGATGCGCGTTCAGGAGATTACAACCACCTAAAAGAGGCGTATCGTCCTAGTCATGCAGATTTCACGTATCAAGAAAAATATGGTCATCGCGATTTTAGAGGTGGCGGACGATCATCGGCTAGAGAAACTGCTGCACGCGTGGTGGCTGGAGCCTTTGCTAAAATGCTTCTTAGGCAAATGGGAGTTGAGATTGTTGCCTACGTTTCTTCGGTTGCCAGTATCAATTCAGCGGTTAATAGTCAAACGGTTTCTTTAACCGAAGTTGAAAAGAGTTTGGTTAGATGCCCGGATGAAAAGGCATCTTCCGAAATGGAAACTCTGATTGATTCTATTCGAAAGCAGGGAGATACCGTTGGAGGAGTAGTGAGTTGCGTAGTAAGAAACGTTCCAATTGGTTTAGGAGAACCGGTTTTTGATAAGCTCCATGCTGATTTAGGAAAAGCCATGCTCAGCATTAATGCGGTAAAAGGATTTGAGCTTGGCTCTGGCTTCTCATCAACAAAAATGCGAGGCTCAGAACACAACGATGCGTTTGTTTTGGAAGGAGGGAAAATAGCAACCGCAACGAATAATAGTGGAGGCATTCAAGGTGGTATTTCAAATGGAATGAACATCACATTTAACGTGGCGTTTAAACCAGTGGCAACCATAATGCAAACTCAAGAAAGCGTGAATTCAGAAGGGAATGAAGTAAAGCTAGAAGGTAGAGGACGGCACGACCCATGTGTTGTTCCGCGTGCGGTTCCAATTGTGGAGGCAATGGCAGCAATTGTATTGGCAGACCACTATTTGAGAAATAAAACGCAGCAAAACGGTTAATGGAATTCAAAAGAAAAGACAGACCGTTTGTAATTGCTGGACCATGTAGTGCAGAAACCAAAGAGCAGGTCTTAGAAACTGCTGATGGTTTAAAAGATTTAGACATTGATTTAATCCGTGCGGGCGTTTGGAAACCACGAACCAGGCCAGGCAATTTTGAAGGCGTTGGCGAAGAGGGAATTGCTTGGTTGGTAGAAGCCGGAAATCGAATTGGTAAACCAGTTTCGGTAGAGGTGGCCAATACAAGTCACGTTGAGTTAGCCTTAAAAGGCGGGATTGATGTGCTGTGGCTTGGGGCAAGAACAACTGTAAATCCATTTATGGTACAAGAGATTGCAGAAGCCCTTTCTGGTACAAATGTTCCCGTATTGGTAAAGAACCCGGTAAACCCCGATGTTGAGTTGTGGATTGGAGCAATTGAGCGTTTGCAGAGCGTTGGTTTAACAAGATTAGGAGCAATCCATCGTGGGTTTTCTACATTTCAGAAATCGCCATTCCGTAACAGCCCAAATTGGAATATTCCGATTGAATTGAAGCGAAGAATGCCGGACTTGCCGATAATTTGCGACCCAAGCCATATCTGCGGAACTCGAGAGTTTTTGGCGGAAGTTGCGCAGCGCGCCATCGACCTAAATATGGATGGTTTGATGCTTGAAACGCATCGAAATCCTGATAAAGCTTGGAGCGATGCTAAGCAGCAAGTAACGCCAATTCAGCTAGAAACCATTCTTGAAAGTTTGGTTTGGAGAAGTCAAGATTCTCAAAACTTAGAGGTGAAAGCCAAACTCGAAGAACTGAGAGCCAATATTGATGGTTTGGACAGAGATATTCTTGATTTGCTGTTAGAAAGGCTTGCCGTATCTAGAGATATTGGCGATTACAAAAAAGAACACAACCTAACCATTTTGCAGCACGAACGCTGGAACGAAATCCGCCATGACCGTGAGGCATACACAGCAGGTAAGCCAGTTTCGCTTAGGTTTTTGCATAAGTTTTTAGAGGCAATGCATGAGGAAAGCATTCAGCAACAAACGGAGATTATGAATGCCAAAAAGGTTAAAAGTTGATGAGCCCAATTCTATTCAAAGAACAAGGCTGGTCCTTTTTAAACGAACTTTTGGAAACGGAAAGAGCTGTTATTCTTCACGATTCAAACACAAAAGTTTGTCTAGAGCATCTACACGTTTCAGCTTCAGCAACTAGAAGTTTACCTACAATAGAAATTCCCGCAGGAGAGGAAAATAAGAAGCTAAATACTTGTGAAAAGGTTTGGTATGAGTTAACAGAATTGGGCGCAGACCGCAAAACAATTCTTCTAAACCTAGGTGGCGGAGTGGTTACTGATTTGGGCGGATTTGTAGCCGGCACATACATGCGCGGAATTCGATTTGTCAATATTCCTACCTCAATGCTAGGAATGGCAGATGCCTCAATTGGCGGTAAAACTGGAGTTGATTTTGGCGTGCTCAAAAACATGATTGGAACCTTCGCGCAGCCAGAAGCTGTTGTTATTGATTCTACGTTTTTAAAAACATTGCCAAGCAGGCATTATTCAAATGGACTGGCCGAGGTGATCAAACACGCGTTTCTTACAGACTCGTCCATTCCAGATTTGATGTATGCCAACGAAGACGAGCTTATTTCTGGTTCTGTTAACGCTAAGGTAAACGTGGTTAAGGCTGATGAATTTGAGGCTGGTGAACGTAAAAAACTCAATTTTGGACATACGATTGGCCACGCCATTGAAAGTCATTTTCTTAATTCCGGTACACTGGTTTTACACGGTGAAGCAATTGGAGCCGGAATGATTTTAGAAGCTCATATCTCTATGAAGTCGGTAGGGTTGAGTACAGAAGCTTACGCCTCGGTTTACGGTTTGATAGATTCAATTTTTAGTCGGTTGCTTTTAACCGAAGAAGACTGGAATTCAATAAAAGCTTTGCTGGTTCACGATAAAAAAAATGCTGCTGGAGCATTGCGTTTTGTATTGCTTTCTAAACTAGGCGAGGCGGTTGTTGATCAAGGCGTTTCTGAAGAACTTCTTGATGAAGCATTTGCCGCCTACGCAAAGAAAAAATGAGGTTGTCGGTTCTTAAAAAGCCCTTGGTTGGCGAGGTAGAATTGCCAATATCAAAGAGCATTGCTAACAGAGATCTCATTATTGCCGCTATCGCGAAGCAAAGCATTTTGCTGCCCGAGCAGCTCCCAGAAGATGTAAGGATTCTACAAGCTTCGCTCAAATCAAACGCTACGGAAGTTAATGTTGGAATGGCAGGGACAGCCATGCGCTTTTTAGCGGCCTACTTTTCTGCGGGACAGAACAATGAAGTTCTGTTAACTGGTAACCAACGTATGAAACAACGACCGATTGGTTTGTTAGTTGACGCGTTAAAGGATATTGGTGCTGATGTGTCTTACACTGAAAAAAATGGGTTTCCTCCGCTTAAAATCAAGGGTCTTGATTTGGCTGGAGGAGAAGTTCAAATTTCTACCGAGGTAAGTAGCCAGTTTGTTTCAGCTTTAATGCTCATTGCGCCAAGCATGAAAAACGGGCTTACAATTCGGCTAGTGGGAAAAGTGCTATCCAAACCATACATACAATTAACCGCTACCTGCATGAGAAATGCTGGGGTTAATGTTGAGTTTTATGCTGATAGAATTTCCATCCCAAAAGGAAAATATCAGGTGCAAAATGTGTTGATAGAAGCCGATTGGAGTTCTGCGTCTTACCTGTATGCACTTGCCTGCGTAAAGCCAGGGTCAAAGCTTTTGTTGAGAGGGTTGAAGCTCAATTCTCCTCAGGGAGATACGGTGCTGGCAGATTGGTTTAAGCCACTTGGCGTAACATCAATACAGAAAGAAACTGGCGTGGAAATTTCTTCAGGCGGAGTTCTGAACTATCCTAAGGAAATTGATTTTAGTAGTAGTCCAGATTTGGCACAAACATTTGCTTTTTTAACAGCAGCGCTTGGCGAAAAG
>JBMYXX010000215.1:0-5402 GCA_049608805.1 Flavobacteriales bacterium
CTTTGGTCGCAATGGTCTGTAGTGTAGAACCATCCTCTCCAGAACCAATCTAAATCAACTCCAGAAGCATCTTCCATTGTGCGGAAAAGATCAGCTGGACTCGGGTGTTTGAACGCCCAGCGTCTAGAGTATTCTTTGAACGAATAATCAAAAAGCTCACGGCCAAGAACCGTTTCACGAAGAATATTCAAAGCCGTTGCTGGCTTTCCGTAGGCGTTATTTCCAAATTGGAAAACGCTCTCGCTGTTTGTCATTATCGGACTAATTCCAGCCTTATCGCCTTTCATGTAATCCGTAATCTTATACGCTGGACCTCTTCTAGTTGGGAAGTCTTTGTCCCACTCTTTCTCGGTCAAATACTCAACAAATGAGTTCAACCCTTCGTCCATCCACGTCCATTGACGCTCATCAGAATTGATAATCATCGGGAAGAAATTATGACCCACTTCATGAACGATTACACCAATCATTCGATTCTTGGTATTCTCAGAATACGTTCCGTCTTTCTCTGGTCTTCCGAAGTTGAAACAAATCATTGGGTACTCCATTCCAATGCTCTTAGCGTGAACTGAAATTGCAACCGGATAAGGATAATCGATGGTGTATTTGCTGTACGTTTTGAGCGTATGCGCCACAACTCTAGTTGAGTACTGCTCCCAAAGCGGATTCCCCTCTTTTGGGTAGTAACTCATCGCCATCACTTTCTTTCCTGCAATGTCAACGCCCATTGCATCCCAGATGAATTTTCTTGAAGATGCGAATGCAAAATCACGAACGTTTGTGGCTTTGTACGTCCACGTTTTCTTGTCCTTCGTTCCTTCTTTTTCGTTTTCTACCGCTTCGTCTTGCGTTACGATAATCACAGGCTCATCCGCATTTTTTGCTTCGTCAAATTTTGCCTTTTGACCAGCGGTTAGAACCGAACTGTAGTTCTGGCAGTAACCCGTTGCGCCAACAATATGATCGGCAGGAACAGTAATATCTACCTTGTAATCTCCAAACGGAAGGGCAAACTCTCCTCGTCCTAAAAACTGCTTATGTTGCCACCCTTCAACCTCATTGTAAACACACAATCTTGGGAAGAACTGAGCAATTGTGTAGAGATAATTTTCGTCCTCTTCGAAATACTCGTATCCAGAACGACCACCAATTTCCATACGGTTATTGATGTTGTACCACCACTTTAATTTGATGGTTGTTTTCGCGCCAGCTTTCAATGGCTTCGGCAAATCAACGCGCATCATTGTGTTTACAATAGTGTGCGGTAATTCTTTACTCGAAGCGTCTTTTACGTACTCAATTTTGAAACCGCCATCGAAATCATTGTGCATTCTGCCAAGCTCATACATTCCCATCTTTTTGCTCACAGAACCTGTGGCAATTTTCTTGGTGTCGCTGTCTTTGGCGCGCATGTTTTGGTCTAATTGCAACCACAAATAGCGCAATTCATCTGGCGAATTGTTGTAATACGTGATGGTACTTGAACCGAAAAGGCGTTGCGTTTCGTCATCCAACTCAATATCCATGTCGTAATCGACCTGTTGTTGATAGTACTTGTGCCCTGGCGCTCCGCTTGCCGTTCGATAAACATTTGGCGTTGGTAGCTCTTGGCCGAGCTGACGAAATTTGTTGGTGTTGATGTTCTCTTGAGCAAGAACGGTTGTGCTACAGAAAACCAGTAGCAGAAGGTTGATGATGTTTTTCATAGTTAGAACGGAATTCTCTGGGCGGCCAAAAGTAACGAAATGCCGCCTGCAACAAGGGATACAGCCAGATTCCAATGCTTGTGTTTAACGTTTATTGTCTTTATCAAAGCAAATTGTATCAGGAATATCGCGGCTACAACCAACAACTGCCCGATTTCAATTCCAACATTGAACGAAAAAAGCGGAAGCAATAATTCATCTCCCAAAAGCGAACGCAAATAGTTCGAAAAGCCCATTCCGTGAATGAGCCCAAAAGCTAAGGCCATTAAGTATGTTGGAATTGAAGATTTCTCCTGTTTAAGCGTCATGTTTTTTATCGCTGTTGCCACAATAGTTACTGGAATCAGAAACTCAATCCAATCTGAGTTTACTGGAATGATGTTAAGAACAGCAAGCGAAAGTGTGATAGAATGACCAACCGTAAAAGCGGTAACGAGCACCAAAATTTTCTTCCAACCTGAATAAACGTAAGCCGCGCAAAGTGCCAGCAAAAACAGCATGTGGTCATAGCCGTTGATGTCGGTTATGTGCTCAAATCCGAGTTGGAAGTAAGTTGGGAACATTATACTATGTTTTCAATAATAAATTGATTTCATGAATAATACCTTTGAAACATGGGGTCATTTAACGGTAGCAAGTCGTTCGGGATTATCTTCTGTGTGGTAATTATTTTTGGTTGCAACAAGGAACAAAACGTTACGGAATTTGGCACGGTTAATTACAGCTTTTTCATTGCCGGCCACACATATGGAACGCCAGGTGGAAGCAACGTTGGCCTTTACCCGCCATTTAAACAAAAATTTTCCCTCTTAAATGCCGAAGAAAATCTAGCCTTAGGAGTTTTAACCGGTGATATTGTTAGGAATAGTAATGAGTCTGAATGGAACGCTGTTGATGCTGACCTTAACACACTTAACGTGCCTGTTCATTTCGCTGTTGGAAATCATGACGTCACCAACCCAACCCTTTTCGAAACGAGATATGGTGCAACCTATTACGCATTCAACAATGGTTCGGATTTATTCATAATCCTCGACCCAAACATAGATGGTTGGAATATTTCAGGTGACCAACTCAGTTTTCTAGATAGTACATTGAATGCCAACTCAAGTTCGGTAAACAATATTTTCATTTTTAGCCACCAGCTTCTTTGGTGGCAAGCAGACAACATTTTTTCATCCGTTTACCCCAACTCATTGACAGGAAGAAATGAATCAACAAATTTTTGGTCGGCTGTAGAGCCACTTTTTAGCGAGTTATCAAACGATGTTTTTCTATTTACAGGAGATGTTGGTGCTTTCCCAACAGGCAAAGAAGTCTTCTACCATTGCTACGATAATGTAAGATTCATTGCCAGCGGAATGGGCGGAGGCCAAAGAGATAATTTCATAATAACAGAAGTCTCGGAAAGCGGGCAGGTTCGATTCCGGCTAGTGGCCCTAAATGGTGATGACATTAACGGCTTAGGAGAGCTAACCGATCATCAGTTACCGTAGTTTTTCTTCGTTTTATTCGAAGGAAACCTTAGCGTTATAAAGCTGGTCCACAGAAATCCCCAGATTCAAATATCCTGTTAGAAGGTTCGCTTCTTTATCCAAATTCAACTCAGAAAACCACGTTTTCATTCCTTCTTGTCGGATTGGATGTGAAAGCGAAAAATGAATTGCCTTTCCGTTGAGTTCTGAATTATCGAATGTGAAATTCTTCTCCGAAAAGTAAAGGTCGGTTGCTGTTTCTGGCACTCCTTCCAGCTTTGTAATTCCTTCAGAATTGAACAAGTCATGAACTAAATGTTCTAATGTAACATTTAGAGTGTCGTTTGACAAGTTAAATACAAAAGGCACGGATATTTGACCCACCCTCGGCTCTTTTTTCTTGTACCATCCACGAAAGCGATTACTCGCTTCTTTCATAAAACCGAAGAACCACGTTTGTCCTTTTTCAGAAAGCCTTTCTGGGTGTGTATCGTACCACCAAACCCAATCGTATGGGTGAATTTCTGGATGACCAGCATGATTGAAATCTGCCACATACGCACCATACATTCCAAACGTTGCGTGGTCGGTTCCTATGTTATGATGCTCCTTAGATGAGTTGGGCCGAATGCACGGATAGAACGCTTCGTTAAGCATGGCGCGACCATAAACTGGCGGTGTAATCTCGCAATGCATTCGATAACGGTTGATGTGTTCCATGGTTTCAGGATAAACCCAAGGAGCTTCGTTTAAGTTTTTAATCTTGTTCCAGCGATTTCTCTTGGCTTGCCTTTCGTAGCCAACCCAAACCATATCAATGTACTTTTTGGTATGCGGAATCAAGTTGAAATTGACATCATACTCAGTAAACAAGGGCGGATTTCCTGGCACCCGAATATGGTCTCGCTCGGTACCAACAAACTTGCGCTTAGTCATGTCAATCGCCTTCCATTTATACCCAAACATGCTAATTACCCAGCCTGCGGCCGCCACTCTGTGTCGCTGACTTTTATTGGGCAAAACACTATCAACAGAAAACACCCTTACAAGGTCAACCAGCTCTTCATTCAGACTGTCATGGTCGGCTACAAATTTTCGGTTTTGAGTAAGTAGCAACCAATTTTCTTGGGTTGGTTCGAAAGAGGAAACGGTGAGTTGGATCTGTCCAAAGGATTGGAGAAAAAGGAAAAAGGAGAAAAGGAAAAAGGAGGTTGTTTTAATCATGAGATTGCTTCGGTCATTCTTCCCCCGCAATAGACGAGGCTATTTTTAGGTTGTCGTATTAGATACTTTGCTCCGCTCAGCATGACAAATCGTTGTTTGTCATTTACCGTCTGTTCTTTTAAAATCAATTTTGTCTCCAGCCTCAACTCCATGAATGTCGCAGAAGCCTTCAATCACTTCTAAAACATACAATGCTGGACCTTTTGAAGGAACCGATTTTTCCAACTTCGGAACGCAATATTTGGCAATACTTTCTATTGTACCATCGGCTTTAATGTAAATGATGTCGAGGCCAATCAATGTGTTTCTCATCCAAAAAGACCGTGGCTCTTCTCTCTCGAAAATGAATAACATTCCCTGGGTATCGGGCATGCTTCTGCGGTGCATTAAACCAATGGTTCGTTCGCTTTCTATGTCGGCAATTTCAATATCAATCTTCCGAATGGTATCTCCAGCCGCTTTCACTAAATAGAGTTCTCCTTCCTTCTTGAATTGAGGACCAGAAGGGCGCACTTCGCTTCTGCCTGCATCCTTTTTATCCGGGCTTGTTGATGTGCCGGAATCGGTTTCGCAGGATGCTAGAATGGAAATAATAAATAGCAAACAGAGATACTTCGCGTTGCTCAGTATGACAAAAATTGTTTTCATTTTCTCTCCTTCGGAAATGGGTAAATCCCATTAATATTGTTCAAATCGCAAAGTCTGTTCGAGGGGTCAATTTCGATGCTTTCAATCTTGCGTTTCTTCAGGTCAACTTCAAAAGAATACGTTGGGTTTGTCCATTCCCAATCGGGAAGTATAACACGACCCGCTTGACCTTCTTCCGCAGGCTTTTCGCCCCTCATCAAACCAACCGGAATGTAATACCACGTAGTGTTGCCATCCTTATCCACCAGCTTAATATCAAGCGGCATTGGGAACGGCCCATTTCTCATTAATACAATGGCGGTTTTACCCTTTTTCTTCTTGTCCAAATCCTCAATGCTATAGTCTATAA
>JBMYXX010000216.1:0-5364 GCA_049608805.1 Flavobacteriales bacterium
ACTGACAATACAAAACCAGAAAGGTTCTATTAGTTTAATGGGCTAATTTGCTCTTAAAGATTTTAGGTATTCTGCAAAGGCGGTATTTCTAGGATTAATCTCCAAAGCACGGTTAAAATACCGCATTGCCTTAGTCGTATCTCCCGCGGCCAAAAACACATTTCCTTGATGTATTTGTGGCTCGTCTTTATTAGGAAATTCCTTTATAAATTCAGCGTTAGTGGTTTTGGCTTTGGCCATTTCGCCAGCCAAAAAATAGGCGCCTGCACGCTTGTTCCAATAATCAAAGTTTGTGGGATTGGAGATCAACAAGTTAGAATAGCACTTAGCCGCTTCTGCGTGCTGATTTAACTCCCGAAGGCATTGAGCCAAATCTTCATTCGCAGCGGTAAAGTCTGAGTTTAATCTTGCCGCCTCTCGATAAAAGGCCAAAGCAGAGTCTGGCCGTTGTAAATCGTAATGGTAGATTACCCCAATTCTATGGTGTGGGATAGGCCATTTCTCATAAATATTAATGCACTTCTGGTATTCATCAATTGCCTGATAAGCAAGCGGTTTCCAATCTTCCACCTCATTGTTTATGTATTCCCCTCTGAGATAAAGGCCGTGTAACTCATGCAATTTGGCAGATTGATCACAATTTTCTGAATCGGCAGCAAAAAGAGTAAGATGATTTTCCCAATCTGAATTTCGGTCTATTGTTCTAGCAGAACCCAACAAAATCAAAACCGATAGTCCGATTAGAATTAGCCTATTCTTTGGAATCCAACCTTCAATCTTTTGGGTTGAATCAAAAACAGACACACCACTTGTAAGCATAAGCGCAAACCCGATTGTACCGCCATAAAGCACCCGTTCTCCAATTGTACCTGTATAGGGATAAACGATATTCAAAAAGGGGAAAATATCTAGAATCAAAACAATTGCACCAAAGCCAAACAGTGTGGGTTTCAGGGTTCCTTTCAATGCAGCAATTAACAAACCAACAAACGCCAGAATAGAGGCGTAAACCTTCCAATCGCCCCAGCTTACAACAGGTATTTGATTAAACCCGTAATAACTGCAAAGCGGAAAAGGGGCAACAAGTAGTTTAAGATAATGACCTGCGGCTGCAATAATACTCGACCATTTATCTGTTGAATCTTCGAGTAGAAAGAATGGTGTTTCAATAAAAATGTGTGTGCGACCAACGTTATCGAGGAGCAGGGAGATAACCGAAAAATGAACCAACACAACCCCAATCATTAATGCTGAAACCGCGAAAACTTTAGCCAGCGGCTTCTTCTGAATCAACAGAAGAACAAAACCAATTACGGCAATCCATGGTAGCGAGGAGCCTTTGGAAATAAACGAGGAATACAAAAGAACGGAAGCTGCAGCAAGATGTGACCATTTCTGCTGTTCGGACCAGCGGAGCACCGATTTAAATGCCAACAGCAGAAACAAAAAACTAAGTATTTCGTCTCGGCCTTTGAGGCTTGCAACTACCTCTGTGTGTACTGGATGGGCAGCAAAAATTAGTACCGAGAAAAACAAAATCCATCGCTTTGCTGAAGGAAAAACCTGCACCAAAACGTTAAGCAAAAGCATGCTGGTAATTGCATACAAAAGCAAATTAACCAAATGGCTTATTGTTGGGTTTTCACCAAAAAACTGGTACTCCAGCGCGTACGTGGCTTTTACCAACGGACGGTAGTCAACGCTATAGTTTTGCCAAACGATAAAGTTGGTGGTGAATATTTCTGGAATTCCTGCAATTCCTTGAGATACCTGTTCTTGGTCTGATGTGGTTACAAACCAATCATCAAGAGCATATTGGTTGTTTAATGTGTTTCCGTAAAGGAAAGCGCAGAAAATGCCAACTAAAACGTACGGCCACCTATTTTGCCATTTACCCATCCTAACCAGAAATGGTCACTTTTCTAAAAACATCCAAATAGCCATTGCTAAAGTCGGCTGCTTTATTGTAATCTGGATGATTTTGCAATTTGCTTTGTAACGCTGGCAAATTATAGCTTGGAACTCCTCCAAAATGATGGTGCTCGTAATGATAATTTAAATTATGCGGAACCATAAACGTTCGTTCTAACCAATTAAGCTTAACGGAGCGGACCTTGGTTTCTGTTTCCTCACCAAAGCAGTGGTCTGCAATAAGTGTTACACGTATTAGAAATTGGAAGTATGTTACTAGTGGAACAAACCAAAAAAGCAAAACTTCTTGCCAAAGGTTGAAATAGGTTACAATTGCAACTAATGCGGCTACGAAAAGTATTCTCTCGGCATTCCAGCTGCTTATCTTCCTAAAAACCACTAATGGTTTTTTAGCTAACCCAAGCATTCTGTAATACAAAAAGTTGATGCCAAGAATATCCCTCAATAAAATAGAAAGAAGCTTGCTGCGTCTCATCGGAAACTGAAACTCATCATAACGCAACAAGCCAAAGTTGGGATCACCGTCCGCGCCCAAGTATTTATGATGCGAATGATGCTGTTGATCATACTCTTTCAAAGACTTGAACAATGGCCAAGCAATTAACAGCTCAGTCAATCTTCTATTTAGAGACTTTGATTCAACCAACATGTTATGGTGCCCATCGTGCAAAAGTGCCCAAAGCCCCATCATTCTAGAACCGACTACTACAACCAACAACGGATACAGAAACCACGTATTTAGAAACTGAAAAAGAGTAATAGCAGCAGCAATAATTAGCCAATCTCCTAAAAGCAGAAACAGCCCTTTAGAGCCACTAATCGCTTTTAGGGCGCGCCATTCGGCTGCAGGTATGGATGCTGTAAGACTCAATGCGCTGTGAAGGTATTAAACAAAGCGATGAGGAAAAGACTACAAGTTCCTACTCAACATTGGAAGAATGTGGTACACATGGTCTTCACCGATAGTTTTCATTCCAAATTTCGTGAATACGTGCTGACTAGCAGGGTTTTCCTTTCTCGCTCCATTAGTAATGAACCTTAACCCATGCTTAACGCCATAATTATTCCTGCTAATCATAATTTCATGGAGCAACTTTTTACCTCGGTATTCTGGTAAAACAACCGCTAACGGTGTATCCATAATTCCGTTTTCAAAATTACTGGCTACAAACCCCACAGGCTCACCATTCCACTCCATAAACCAAAGCTGACGCTCCGCGGTTTTGTACAATTCTGAATAGTACTCGGCCAGGTATTCTACTTCGTTATCTCTAGAAACAATGTTTTCCAAACCTGGCGTTGACCAGTACCCAATTGGATGTTTTGCGCTTCCGCCCTCAATTATTTTTCGAACACTTTCTGGGTCGCCACCGTCATAAACTCGGAGGGTAACCTCAGGGTTCAGAAAATTGGAATGGCTCAATCCCGCCACGGGCAGCTCATACTTAACTATAGAACCGTGATGAAACGTTTTATAGCCGAGCTTTTGAATTCCGGCTATAGCTTCTTGGTTTTCGTTGTCAATTCTAATTCGGATTACGTCAAACCGATTGGAAGCAATGCTATCCTTAAACACTCCTGGGTTAAAACCTTCGGCACCAGCTCTGCCAATTCTTAAACCGAAAAATTCCGATTCTTCTTTTGAATAACGAATCAAGTCTTCCATCACCCTTTTTTAAAAGCACCTGAAACAAACAGCTTCATCCGAAATGGGATGGAAAGACACTTTTGCATAAATCTAGTTAGAGGTCTTGGCAGGCCTTTTAGAAACGGCAGTTTGGTTGCAACAAATTTCATTGAAATAAGTGCCAATGATTCTGCGCAAACCTCTGCTATTTTCTCCTTGAAGTCTGGGTGAATGACATCTACAATTAAAGCTACTCGGTAACTCTTGGTGTAATTCCAAGCATAATGTCGATGAACAATACAAAATGAAAACACTTCGCCTTCTTCCCAACAAATATCTTGCTGCCCTACTCTTAAACCCAAATCGGGCAACTCTCCGGGAATAGATATCCCCATATGATTTCTAATAATGGCGTTAGTATCGCCTAAGTGCGCCTTAATTCTAACGCCAGGTTCTAGCACAGCAATTTGCGCCATAGTTAACCCTGGTATTTGCCGAACTACGGAATCTAGAATTGGAAACTTCTTGCAATTCTCTTTATACCGTAATCCGTATGTGTACAAATTGAGGGTCTTCCAGCCCTTTTCAGAATAATTATAAGGTGTAAAATTGGATGGCATTTCTTCACCTCGGTTGGTGTAGAACTGCATTATCTCATCCTTAACTATAGAATAATTCTTCTTTAAAAAGTCGGTTAACTCCCAGTCTTTAGAATTGTAAAACGTGGGCATACCTCCTTTGTACCACACATTGCTGAGGTAGAAATAAACAGGCTCGTTAATTGGACTCGTGTTAACCATCAATCTGAGTTAGCATAGTTACCGAAAAAACAACTCATATAACGTGCTACAAATCAATTCTTCTATCTGGCGTGTAAGAAACTTTGGTTTTCTACATTTATCAATTCGGACAATCAGAATACAAAGTGGAACCTACCAAAGACATCCAGCAAATTTCTTCAACTCTTGAAAAAGAGTTAAGCACTAATGGGGTGGTTTTGATTCCAAACTTGGTGGACGAAAAATTAGTCGACTCTCTTCGAAAACAATCACTAGATGGCGTTAATCACGAAGCTAAAAGGATGGGTTCTTCGGATTATGAAGATTTTGGACGACTACTTTTTGCACCAGTTTACGGTGGCTCATTTTTAGAGTTATTGGAATTAGATTTCGTGAAGGAGCTGGCAAAAAAGTACATGGATTCAAGTCCTACGCTTTACACCATGACCACATCTTGTGTTCCGCCAAAGAAGAGCAATTATACCTCGAGGATACATAGAGACAATAATATTAGACCTGCAGGGTGTGTACGGCTTCTAATTATGCAAGTGCTGTTAGATGATTTCACCTCGGAAAATGGAGCCCCAATGTTTTTGAAAGGCTCGCAACGAGAAGAAACTAAACCTTCCTCAGAAAAGTTTGAGGCTGACGCAAAAATGCTAACCGGAAAAAAAGGAGATGTAATATTCTTTGACCCTTGGATTTGGCACAGAAGCACTCAAAATCAATCTAACGAATGGCGTTCTTGCGTTTTACTTGGATTTGTTCACCCATGGATGAAGCAACGTTTTGATGTAAAATCAATGCTAAAGTCAACTGACCTAAGTAATTGCTCTGAGGATGTGATTGAACTTTTGGGTTTAAAAAATCACCCTCCAAAATCTTGGGAAGAGTTTCATTCAAACAGCAAACCCATTTACTAATGAGCTTTATTTCCTTTCTTAAAAAGGACCGCAACGTTCTATTACTCATTACGCTTTGCTCAGTGCTCCTTTACGGATTAACCCTAAACAATGGGTACAGTAT
>JBMYXX010000217.1:0-5360 GCA_049608805.1 Flavobacteriales bacterium
GCATTTTGCATCCCCAGCAAGCCCAATCGATTATTTAAAGATTCCAATTCAGACGTTGAAAGTTGGTTCTTTAGGAACCCACAATTGTCTTGGTTTAGCAAAAGCGAAAGGAGCTAGAATGCTTATTGCATCTACCTCGGAGGTTTATGGAGACCCAATGGTTCATCCTCAAACGGAAGAGTATTGGGGAAATGTTAATCCAATTGGTCCACGAGGAGTTTATGATGAAGCAAAGCGTTTCCAAGAAGCCATCACTATGGCTTACCACAGATATCACGGAGTTGAAACTCGAATAGTCCGAATTTTCAACACGTACGGACCCAGAATGCGACTGAATGATGGGCGAGTTTTACCTGCATTCATCGGTCAAGCGTTGAGAGGAGAAGATTTAACTGTTTTCGGTGACGGAAGTCAAACGCGAAGCTTTTGCTATGTGGATGATTTGGTGGAAGGAATTTGGAGACTGCTTCAATCTGACTATGCTGAACCAGTAAACATTGGTAATCCAGATGAGATTTCTATCGCGGATTTTGCTGAAGAAATCATTAAGCTCACTGGAACTTCCCAGAAAGTAATTTACAAAGATCTTCCTGTTGATGATCCAATGCAACGCCAACCAAATACCGATAAAGCGAGGAGTATTCTGGATTGGGAAGCTAAAGTGAGTAGAGCTGAAGGCTTGAAACTCACATACGAGTATTTTAAAAGTCTTCCAGACGAAAAGCTCTATAAAAAAGAACATAATACGTTCGAAGGGTACATTAGAAAATAATGGGGTATTTCGCTCACGAAACTGCGGTTATAGACGAAGGGTGTCAGATTGGTGAAGGAACCAAAATCTGGCACTTCTCGCATATAATGGCCAACAGTAGGATGGGCAAAAATTGCAACCTAGGGCAGAATGTTGTTGTCTCGCCAGAAGTGATTTTGGGCAATAATGTTAAGGTTCAGAATAACGTTTCTATTTATACTGGAGTTGTTTGCGAAGACGATGTGTTCCTAGGACCGTCAATGGTTTTTACCAATGTTACAAATCCGCGAAGCGCTGTGAATAGACGTGGTTCGTATGAGAAAACGATAGTCGGCCAAGGAGCAACAATTGGCGCAAACGCCACTGTAGTTTGTGGTAACAATATTGGGCACTATGCCTTTATTGGAGCGGGTTCGGTTGTAACGAAATCAATTCCTGCTTACGCTTTACTTATTGGAAATCCTGCAAGACAAATTGGCTGGATGAGTGAATTTGGTCATCGATTAGAATTTGATGATCGCGGAGAAGCTATTTGCGAAGAAAGCAAAGAGAAGTATCAACTTAAAAATGGTGAGGTCACCAAAATTGGATGATACCCGCGGATAGAAAAATCAAATTTGCCGTTGTAGGTTGTGGCCATATTGGCAAACGACATGCTGAAATGATTGTTAGAAATGACGATTGTGAATTAGTTGCGCTCTGCGATATTGCCGATAAAGACAAGCTGAATATTGACAAGTACCAAGTGCCATTTTTCGGTTCGTTGGATGAAATGCTAGCGTCAGTTCCAGAGATTGATGTCGTTAATGTCTGTACTCCAAACGGTTTCCATGCATCGGATAGCTTGAAAGCGCTAAAGGCTAAGAAACACGTGGTTTGTGAAAAGCCCATGGCTTTGTCTAAAAAGGACTGTGAGGAAATAATTTTTAAGGCACTTCAAGCTTCAAAACAGGTCTTTTGTGTGATGCAAAATCGTTATTCGCCTCCTTCTGTTTGGATGAAGGAGTTGATAGAAAGCAAAGCACTCGGTGAAGTATTTATGGTTCAAGTTAACTGCTTCTGGAACCGAGATTCGCGGTATTATAAGGAGGATACTTGGAAAGGAGATAGTAAATTGGATGGTGGAACGTTGTTTACCCAGTTTTCTCACTTCATAGATATTATGTACTGGTTGTTTGGAGATATCACCAACATTAATGGGAATTTCCATGATTTTAGCCATAAAGAACTAACAGATTTTGAAGATTCTGGAATGGTGAATTTCGATTTTGTCAATGGCGGAATGGGAAGCATCAATTATTCTACTTCAATCTGGAATAAGAACCTCGGGAGTAGTCTTACAGTGATTGGCGAGAAAGGGAGTGTGAAGATTGGCGGACAATACATGAATGAAGTAGAGTATTGTCATGTAGAAGGATATGAAATGCCTGAATTGGCAGAATCCAACCCAGCAAACGATTATGGAGACTATAAGGGCTCTGCGGCAAACCACCATTTCATTATCGAAAATGTGGTGGATCATTTAAGAGGAAGTAAACCTATTTCCACTAATGCTTTAGAAGGGCTTAAGGTTGTGGAAATAATAGAAAGAATATACGCTCAGCGACCAGCTGAGTTAATAACGAAAGCAAATAAAGATTGATGAACGTTTACGATAAGTTGCTAAGTAAAGACGCCAAGCTGGCCGTTATTGGCTTGGGCTATGTTGGTCTTCCAATCGCATTAGAATTTGCCCGAAGAATAAAAGTTGTAGGATTTGATATTAATGCTGAACGTGTTGATATGATGAAAAACAACATCGACCCATCAGAAGAATTGGAATCGAAAGATTTTGAGGGCACCGACATCCTTTTTACTGCTGATCCAGCAGATTTAGCCGATGTTCAATTTTACATTGTGGCGGTGCCTACTCCAATTGATGAGCACAACTTGCCAGATTTAAGACCAGTTCTAGGAGCTTCCAAAACGGTAGGAAACGTTCTTTCCGCAGGAGATTATGTTGTGTATGAATCAACCGTTTATCCTGGTTGCACTGAGGAAGATTGCATTCCTGTTTTGGAGGAGTGTTCTGGTCACAAGTTTAAGACGGATTTTAAAGTTGGTTATTCACCAGAAAGAATCAATCCGGGCGACAAGGAACATACACTTAGAAAGATTGTGAAGGTTGCTGCAGGTTGCGACTCTGAGTCTTCAGAAATTATTGCAAAAACGTACGAGCTTGTAGTTGATGCGGGTGTACACCGAGCATCTTCGATTAAAGTTGCCGAGGCGGCTAAGATTATTGAGAATACACAGCGCGATGTAAATATTGCATTGATGAACGAACTCTCGATGATTTTTAACCGAGTTGGAATCAACACATTCGATGTTCTTGAAGCCGCTGGAACCAAATGGAATTTCTTGAAATTTTTCCCTGGTTTGGTGGGTGGTCATTGTATTGGAGTTGACCCATATTATCTTACTCACAAAGCAAGAGAGCTTGGATATCACTCAAAAGTGATTACGTCTGGAAGATCGATTAATGATGCGGTTGGAGCTTACGTTGCGCAAGAAACTGTGAAGAAGATTGTGGCTCAGGGTGGAGATATTTCCAAAGGGAAAGTTCTGGTTATGGGAGCTACATTTAAGGAGAATGTTGCCGATATCAGAAACTCAAAGGTTGTTGATGTAATTAGAGAGCTAGAGTCATTCGGAATTTTGGTCGAAGTGGTTGATCCGCATGCTTCATCAGATCAAGTAAAGCATGAATACGGCTTTGAATTGGTTTCAGAAGCTGGAAAGGATTACGATGCAATTATCGTAGCAGTTAATCATGAAGAATACTTAAATAAGCCAGAAAGCTTTTTCCAAGGAATATCTAAACCTAAAGGTGTTTTTGTAGATGTAAAAGGTGTTTACAAGGATAAAATCAAGGAGCTTTCTTACTGGAGCTTATAATTCAAGATGGTAGTTGTAACAGGCGGTACGGGATACATTGGTTCACATACATGTGTTGAACTGATTAACAATGGTTATGATGTTGTGATTCTTGATAACCTGTCCAATTCGCGAGTAGAGGTTTTAGATTCTATCGAAGAAATTACTGGAACGCGCCCAGCGTTCTTTAATGTAGATATTGACAATGCTGAAAAGCTAAAAACAGTTTTTGATGAAATTGGCGAGAACGCACAGTCCATCATTCATTTTGCAGCTAAGAAAGCTGTTGGCGAATCGGTGCAACAGCCATTAGAATATTATAGAAACAACCTAGACAGCCTCATCAATATTTTGATTGAGATGAATAGGTCGAAAGTTCAAAACTTAGTGTTTTCGTCAAGTTGCACCGTTTATGGCCAGCCAGATGTTTGTCCGGTTACAGAATTAACTCCAAGAAAAGAGGCTGAGTCTCCTTATGGGAACACGAAAGCCATGTGTGAGGATATTATTAGAGACACGAGTAAAGCTCAATCCTTGAATTCAATTGCCCTTCGTTATTTTAATCCAATTGGTGCACACAAATCAGCTAAAATTGGGGAATTGCCAGTAGGAGTGCCAAATAATTTGGTGCCTTACGTAACTCAGACAGCTGCAGGAATTAGAGAAGAACTCACCATTTTTGGTGATGATTATGATACCGAAGATGGAACCTGCATAAGAGACTACATTCATGTTGTCGATTTAGCGAAGGCGCATGTTCAAGCACTGAGAAAATTAGAGGCTGAAAAAGCAAATCAGAGTTATGATGTTTTTAACATCGGAACAGGAAAAGGAAGCAGTGTTTTGGAGGTTGTGAATGCATTTGAGAAGGCAACCGGAGTATCAGTTAAGCGCAAGCTGGGGCCAAGAAGAGGCGGAGACATTACGGCAGTTTATGCTGATACTGCAAAAGCAAATCAAGAACTTAATTGGAATTCTGAGTTGGGATTAGAAGAGTCTCTTAAATCTTCCTGGAATTGGGAACAGAATTATAGAAGTAAAAAGGCATGAAAACGATTGTAATAACAGGTGGTGCTGGTTTTATTGGATCTCACGTGGTTAGAAGGTTCGTGAAAAACTATCCAGATTACAGAATTGTAAATCTTGATGCGTTGACATACGCTGGAAATCTAGAAAATCTTAAAGATGTTGAAGATGCCGAAAACTATGTTTTTGAGCATGCGGATATTACTGATCCGGCAAGACTGAAAGAGGTTTTTGAAAAGCATCGGCCAGATGGCGTGGTTCATCTAGCGGCCGAATCTCATGTAGATCGTTCTATCTCTGGCCCAATGGCATTTATAGAGACCAACATTCTTGGAACTACCAACTTGTTGATGGCGGCCAAAGAATTATGGAATGGCAACTGGGAAGGAAAATTGTTCTATCACATTTCTACGGATGAGGTTTACGGGTCACTAGGAGAAGAGGGGATGTTTTTAGAAACAACTGCCTACGACCCTCGAAGTCCTTATTCAGCTTCAAAAGCTAGTTCAGATCACTTGGTTCGAGCTTACTATCATACATACGGATTGCCAGTGGTAATTTCAAATTGCTCCAATAATTATGGTCCTAATCACTTCCCCGAAAAGTTGATTCCGTTGGCTATTCACCGTATTCAGAACAACGAAGAAATTCCGATTTACGGAAAAGG
>JBMYXX010000218.1:0-5301 GCA_049608805.1 Flavobacteriales bacterium
TCATGGATAGAGAAACAGAATTGCCTTTAGGGTTCCCTCGCGGAGGTTTCCCTGGCCCACAAGGAATGTACTACTGTTCTGTTGGTGGAAAACACACTTTTGGAAGAGATTTAGTAGAAGAACACGCGGATCTTTGTATAGCTGCTGGATTGAATTTCGAAGGAATTAACCAAGAAGTTGCGTCTGGTCAGTGGGAGTTTCAATTGTTTGCAAAAGGAGCTAAGAAGGCTGGAGATGAAATCTGGATTGCACGCTACTTGCTTGACCGCTTAACTGAAAGCTTCGGTTGGTACATTGAGTATCACCCAAAACCAATTAAAGGAGATTGGAATGGTTCTGGAATGCACGCTAACTTCTCAAATACAACTTTGAGAACTTGCGGTTCTGAAGAAACTTACAAAGCAATTTGCGAAGCATTCAGACCTGTTACCGATGAGCATATTCATGTTTACGGAGAACATAACGATCAGCGTTTAACTGGTGAGCACGAAACAGCTGCCATTACAGATTTCTCTTACGGAATTTCTGACCGTGGAGCTTCTATCCGTATTCCTTTGATGACCGTAGAAAAAGGTTGGAAAGGTTATTTGGAAGATAGAAGGCCAGCTTCAAATGCTAACCCATACAAAGTTGCTGCGCGAATTATTAAGACAGTAAAAAGTGTTGAGACTGGCGTTTTAGCTTAAACTCAATAAACAATCTTAAAAAGGCTCGGTTTTTTACCGGGCCTTTTTTACACCCAAAAGTTATGGCTAAACAAAGATTTCAGGCACTTGCCGAGGCAAGCAAGCGTAAACCGTTAAATGTGGTCGCGCCAGCAGAAAAGGTTTCTGACTATTTCGGATGCAATGTTTTTTCTTGGAAAGTAATGCGGCAGTTTTTGCCTGAGGATATTTATGACATTCTCAGAAACAGCGTTGCCAAAGGAAACACAATAGATAGATCGGCAGCACAGCAGGTTGCTTCTGCAATGAAAGCTTGGGCACTTGAAAAAGGTGCAACGCATTACACGCATTGGTTTCAGCCGCTAACAGGTTCAACGGCAGAAAAGCATGATGCATTTTTTGAGCCGTTGGCTGATGGATTCTCCATGGAGGCTTTTGGTGGAGAGCAGCTCATTCAGCAAGAACCAGACGCTTCAAGTTTTCCGCATGGCGGAATTAGAAATACGTTTGAAGCAAGAGGATATACTGCTTGGGACCCTTCGAGTCCTGCGTTCATTTTTGGTAAAACGCTCTGTATTCCAACTGTTTTTGTGGCATATACGGGAGAAAGTCTAGATCATAAATCGCCTTTGCTGAGGTCTGCCAATTTTATTGATAAGGCCGCAACAACTGTTATTCAAGAGTATTTCGACAGAAACGTTTCTCGGGTAATTTGCACGCTAGGTTGGGAGCAAGAATACTTTCTTGTAGATAGAGCCTTATATAATGCGCGCCCGGATTTAGCTTTAACGGGAAGAACACTTTTTGGTCATTCATCGGCAAAAGACCAACAGTTAGATGATCATTACTTCGGTTCAATTAACGAAAGAGTAACGGCCTACATTCGAGATTTTGAGATTGAAGCGCTCAAGCTTGGTATTCCTGTAAAAACACGTCATAACGAAGTTGGTCCTGGTCAATTTGAGTGTGCTCCCGTTTTTGAGGAGATGAGTTTAGCGGTTGATCACAATCAGCTCTTGATGGATATTATGGAGAAGATTGCGTTGCGACATGATTTGCGCGTTCTTTTTCATGAAAAGCCTTTTGCAGGAATTAACGGTTCTGGAAAACACAATAATTGGTCGTTGGCTACAAATACTGGGAAAAACCTGTTGAGCCCTGGGAAAACACCTAAGAAGAATCTGCAGTTCCTCACATTTTTTATCACAACTATTAGAGCAGTTTATGAGCATGCAGATTTGCTTCGAGCAAGCATTGCAAGCGCAGGAAATGACCATCGTTTAGGGGCAAATGAGGCGCCCCCAGCTATAATTTCGGTATTCATTGGTTCTCACTTAACCAAGGTTTTAGATGATTTAGAGGAGTGGATTAAGAAAGGGAAGAAAATGTCTCCAGATGATAAAACCGAACTCAAACTCAACATCATTAAGATTCCTGAGATCTTATTGGATAACACAGATAGAAACAGGACTTCTCCTTTTGCATTTACGGGAAACAAGTTTGAGTTAAGAGCGGTTGGTTCAACCGCTAATTGTTCCTCTCCAATGATGGTTTTGAATACAATTGTGGCCGATCAGCTGGTTAAGTTTCATGCGTCTGTGAAGAAGCTGGTTGCTAAAGACATTAAGAAAGATGAGGCCATTTTTCAGGTGCTTAAGCAGTACATCCTTGAATCCAAAAACATCCGATTTGAAGGAAATGGTTATGGGGATGAGTGGGTGAAGGAAGCTAAGAAGCGAGGATTGTCCAACTTCTTAACCACCCCATCAGCATTAGATAGTGTTTTGAGTAAATCTTCTCGGGAATTGTTTGAGCGTAACCAAATTCTAAGTCAACGAGAACTAGAAGCACGGTACGAAATTGACCTAGAAGGTTACACAAAGAAGATTCAGATTGAATCTCGCGTAATGGGAGATTTGGCTATAAACCACATCATTCCTACAGCAATCGCGTATCAAAACATACTTATCGAAAATGTTTCTGGATTGAAAAATATTTTCCCAGCATCTGAACTCGAATCTATGGCTGGAGAGCAGCTTTCAACCGTTAAAAACATATCCGAACGTATTCAGAAAATTACCTCTTTGGCAGAAGAAATGCGTACCGAAAGAAAGTCGGCTAATCTGTTGTTAGACCAAAAAACAAAGGCAGATGCGTATTGCGCCAAAGTGCTTCCGTTTTTTGAGAAACTGAGGCGAGAAGTAGATAAACTTGAGCTGGTTGTTTCGGATGAATGTTGGCCTCTTCCTAAATACCGAGAGTTGCTTTTTAATAGATAGCGCAAAAGCGTACGCTGTTGATTTAGTTTTTGATATGAAATTGATGCTTTTAGTCTGCTGAAAGGCGAAGTGTTAAATCAAATATTTCTTTATTTTTGGCGCTCGTGTTAAAACAAGCATAAAAAATCATGAGAATAACCAAGTTCTTACTAGTAGCCGTTGTTGCAGGATTGTTTTCTATCAACGCAAGTGCTCAAAAAGATCATTTAGCAGAAGCAAACAAAACCTATGAGGCGGGTCAGTACTTCGAGGCAATTACGCTTATGAAGAAAGCCTACTCTAAGGAGAAAGACAAAGCGAACAAGGCTGATATCATTTACAAAACGGCAGAATGCTACCGTATGGTAAACGATATGAAACAAGCAGAGACTTGGTACAGAAAAGCCATTAAGATTAAGTACCCTGAAAACAAAATTCAGTTGTACTACGCTAACGCTTTGAAAGCAAACGGCAAGTTCGAAGATGCAATTGTTGAGTACGAAAAGTATGCTGAGTTGGCTCCAGACGATCCGAGGGGAAAGAATGGTGCTGAAGCTTGTGCATTAGCTCAAAAGTGGATTGATAATCCTTCTCGATACGTAGTTGAGAACGAAGTTCAATTGAACGGAAAGCAGATGGATTTTTCTCCAAACTATGCTTCTGCAAACCACAAAGAGATTTATTTCACTTCATCTAGAAATAACGCTTCTGGAGGAGATGTTGATGGATGGACTGGTCAAGGATTTACAGATATTTTCTCAGCTACAATTGATAACAAGGGGAAATGGAGTAAGCCAAAGCCGCTTCCAGCAACAATCAGCAGTATCTACAATGAAGGTGCAGCTGTAATGAACGCTGATTTCACTGAAATGATTTTTACTCGCTGTGGAGTTAAGAAGAAAGTGAAAATGGGATGTGAGCTTTATCACACTAAGAAAGAAGGAAGTTCTTGGTCAGAGCCAGAATTGCTGCCTTTCTTCCTAGATTCAGTAAACAGTGATTCTGTTTCTGTAACACTTGGTCATCCAGCACTTTCTGCTGATGGTAAAAAACTTGTTTTTGCTTCTGATATCACTACAGGAAAAGGTGGTAGAGACCTTTGGATGTCAACTTACGATGATGAAAAAGCACGTTGGGGAACACCTACAAACCTTGAAGGAGTAAATACTGCAGGTGATGAACGTTACCCATTTATTCATAACGATGGAACGCTTTACTTCTCTTCTAATGGTCACATTGGAATGGGTGGCGATGATATCTTCATGGCTGAAGCACAAGGAGATGTTTGGGGTAACGTTACTAACATGAGATACCCAATTAACTCTAGTGGTGATGATTTCGGAATCATCTTCGAAAAAGAACAAGAGAAAGGATATTTCAGCTCTAACAGAGAAGATGGAAAAGGAAGTGACGATATATATTCGTTCTTACTTCCAGCACTTAAATTCACGCTTTGTGGTACTGTTACTGACTTTAAAACTAAGAAGGCGATTAATGAAGCAACTGTTTCTTTAGTTGGAACTGATGGTTCGTCAATGGAAACTACTACTGATAGTGAAGGAAAGTATTGCTTCGACCTTTCTCCGGCTACATCTTATGTAATTACTGCTGGTAAGAAAGATTACTACCTGAACAAAACTGGGAAAACTACAACTGTAGGATTTGAAGAAGACAAAGACCTGGTTCATGACTTCGAGTTGGATCCAATCAACAGAGTTATCGATCTTCCAAACATTTTCTACGATTTAGGAAAATGGGATCTTCGTCCAGAGTCTAAAATTGCTCTTGATGGTTTAGTTGAAACATTGAATGATAACCCAACTATTGTAGTTGAGCTTGGTTCTCACACAGATACGCGTGCATCAGATAGCTACAACTTGTCTCTATCTCAAAAACGTGCTCAGTCTGTAGTTGACTACTTGATTGACAACGATATTGCTGAAGCAAGATTGGTTGCAAAAGGATATGGAGAAACAACTCCTAAGGTTCTTGATAACGCTGTTGGTGAATTCCCAGCGAAGAGCGTAATTAACGATGCCTTCATTGCGAAGCAAGCAACGGAAGAGTTGAAAGAAGAGGCTCACCAGTTAAATCGTAGAACTGAATTTAAAGTACTTAGAAACGATTACGTTCCTCAAGGAAACTAGTCGTCACACATATTATTTACTAAAAAGCATTCCGCAGGCCGGGATGCTTTTTTGTTAAGAGCAATTTATGAGCGCTGGAGAAAGATATAAGCAACGTGGTGTTTCTGCCGATAAGGAGGATGTGCACAAGGCAATTAAAAACGTAGATAAGGGATTGTTCCCTAAGGCGTTTTGTAAGATTGTTCCAGACACACTTTCTAATTCAGAAGACCATTGCATTATTATGCATGC
>JBMYXX010000219.1:0-5276 GCA_049608805.1 Flavobacteriales bacterium
ACGAACCTAAAATTGGGTTGTTAGGAATGTTTGGGTTATTGTCCCAGTAGCTGTAAGGCATATCATAGTCATAATCAATACCGAAATACGCTTCTCCCGGTCTGCCATCCGGACCTTGAACTGGATCTACAACAACTACACAGCTTGTAAGCAATGCGGTAACTCCGATAGCAACACTGAGGGTTTTGAATAAGCTTTTCATGGCGTTAATTTTTTGGTGATGCTAGGGTAAAACCAAATGGTGTGCCAGTTTTGTTTTGAGCGAATAGCGGCCTGCGACCATTGAAAAGAAAAGTACCCTCACCTCTAACCTCATTCCCAACTCCTAACACTCAATCATCAAATCCCATGTAAATGGTAGATTTAAAGTTCTACTCTGGCCAACCATGCAACAACTCTTTTCGAAATTGAGAACAACACTTGCCTACATTCTTGTCTTGCTTTCGCTTAATGTGTTTGCCCAAGACATCGAATATGAGCGCACCATTACCCTCGCAGAAATGTTTGAGGAGATTAAGAACTGCAAAGAGGAGCAGTATAAACTATACAACACCATCATTACCACGGACAAATATCTCTTTGATGATACGTTAACAATAGAGATACCCATTAAGATTTCGCGCTGTAGGTACGCTAATACTATGCTGCCAGAATTCTCCAATATCACCTTCAAAAAGCTGTTTGATATTCATAAAACAGAAGACCTAGGTATTTTCTTTACCAATTGTACGTTTGAAGGTAGGCATGCCTGGCGTTTTGGCGATGTACCCAATGCGTATTACAAAAATTGCACTTTTAATGGAGAGTTCTTGTCTTTCAATACCTCTGGTGGGCTACATTTCAAGTCCTGTATTTTCGACCACAAGGGTACACATAGCAAATACGGTGACCCTAGTTTAGAAATTTTCCCCTGGAACGAGGTTTTAACGTACTTGAGTATAAAAGAATGTGAATTTTATGGGAGCGATGATACCGCCTCTGTCCAAATCTATGGTAACATTGAAAAGGTTCGGTTAAACGACAATCAGTTCAATGTAAAGACAGCTTTTACCGGCCTTAATACGCAGAACAGCTTTGTTATGCAACAATGTGAGTTCAAATATCCAGTTGGTCTTCATGAAACCGTTTTCAACGAATCGCAAACCAACGTTAAATTCAGTCAGTTAGAAGGATTTAAGATTGCGCTTTACCCATACGGATTAGACTCCATAGTCTACATGGCTTCGGATGATTCTCAATTGACAGATACAATTCCCGAAAACCCGTACTTGTTTAACTCGCTAATGAGTGTTTACAGCAAACTATTTAATACGTACAAGTACCGTGGCGACCGAGAATCGGCCAACGCGTGCTACATAGAAATGAAGGATATTGAGACAAGGAAGATGAAGTATGATTATGAGGTGAATCCAAGCTTCAATAATTACCTAGATTATCGACTTAATAGCTTCCTTAAATACTTTGCAGACTATGGCACCAACCCTACCCGTTCGTTAAGTATATCCATCAAGGTAATTCTACTTTTCTCCTTCTTTTACTTCTTCTTTTATAGTGAGTGGGACCGCATAGACCGCACCTTTCTTATGAAACGTTTTAGAGGCCTGTTCAACTATTTTAGGCAAAACCAGACCATGGAAGAGGTTTATCACGCAGACCACGATGGTGAACGCCTAACGTTTGAAGATTTTAAAAGAGACATAGACAAAAACAGTATTGACCTACCTTTCTTTATTAGATTACTAGCCAAGCCTCTGTATCAACTCTCGTTGCTAAGGCACAACATTATCAAATGGTTTTACAAAAAGGCAGATATACGCCAGCGTAAATGGTCAAGTCTCAAACCACTTCGCAAATTTATGGTGGGCTCTACTGTGGGGCTTGCTATGGTCGGATACAGCATTTGGTTAATAGCCATTCGTACGCTAAACTCAGTTGTGCTAAGTGTTAATGCTTTTTCTACGTTGGGGTTTGGAGATATTCCGGTAAAGGGTCTTTCGCGCTACATAGCAATACTTGAAGGTTTTCTTGGCTGGTTTCTTCTCAGTATTTTCAGCGTCTCACTTATTAGTCAGATTCTACAGAATTAACCCAAATAAGAACACCCATGACTTGGACCAAGGATGAACTAAAAGCTTATGTATTTTTCTACTGCGCCAACGCTGATTTTGTAGAGAAAGAAGAAGAGACAGACATTATTCGTGGAGTTGTTGGCGAAGACCGCTACAAGGCGTTACGCAAGGAATTTGGAAACGCTAACGATTACCAACGTGTTCAAAATATCATCAAAGGTTTAGAGCATCACGGGTACACTTCAGAACAGTTAGAAGTATTGTTTGAAGAAATGCGAACACTTTTCCATGCAGATGGCGCTTATGTTGTACTAGAGCAAAACATGCACCGAGCGCTAAAGCGCTTGCTCGCTTAGTTTAACAAACTTGAATTGAGGATTCGAAAGAATTACTCACAAAACCGCTTAATAACGTTGTAGGAATCCGTGAGGCCCAACTCCCCTGCTAGGCTCATGTCTTCGCAGCCTTTTTCCATTTTGCCCAATAGAATTCTAATTAAACCCCGGTTATAGTTGGCTTCTATGAAATTACCAGCAGAAGATGCAGCTAATCCAAAGTGCAATTCGGCTTCTTCATACCGTTCGGCAGTAGCCAATAGATGCCCGTAGTTAAAGTGCGCAAAGCTCATTTCTGGGTCTAATGTCAGCACTTGCCTGTAGTTGGTTTCTGCAGCAACCAAAAGTTGTTCAACTTTCTGCTGATGGCTGGGGTCTATTACATCTAATGCTCCTACCAGCTCCGCGTATTCATCTTGTACTTTAGTCAATTCCATTTGGGCTATTACCGCACTAGAAAAGTAGCACACAACTTGTTTTTCTTCACTCTTTAAACAATTAAAAAGCAACTGGTTAGACGCCTTATAGTCATTTACTAATGCAAGTAAGGAAGCTTGCCTTATTACATCGTTTGGTCGTTCTAGTCTAACGGTATTAACGGCCGCCATAACCTCGTCAGGCGAATGAACAGAGCTACCATTTACCACAAAGGCTATTGCTCCCGTACCATAGTAATTAGGGCGATTGTATCCATCATAAACCTGTATGTTTTTATCCGTTTCTGGGAATGCGGAAATTTGATAAAACGGCAGTAACCGTACATCTACCTTTTGGTGTTGCACCTTTCCTACTTCTTGTGGGGTTGGCTCAAACTCCCCCTTTAGCTCGGTAGCTTTCATAAGCTTAACGTGCTGCTCTAGTTTAGCTTCCTCATCAGATATGGCAATCATCATTCTAATTCGGTCTAACTCGGCTTTCGCCTGATTATAGGCACTTCTATCTCCACTTACCTGTAGTAACTGTAATCGGTTTTCATGCGCATCTAAAAACTCCGGAAACAGCGCTATTGCTTGGTTGTAATCTTCTAAAGCCCCAGCATAATCCTTCTTATTATGCTTTAAAATACCTCTATTAAAGTAGCCCAATATGTTTTTAGGATTGAGGTTTACCACTCGGTTGTAATCGGCAAGCGCCAAATTTTGCTTGCCTTTTACCGCATAAGCCATTGCGCGGTTAAACAACACCACAGCATTGTTTGGGTACTTCTGTAAAACTGAGTTGAAATCTGTTAGCGCATCATCTACCCTACCCATTTCTGAGAATACTATGCCTCTATGAAACGTTGGCAGTGCGCTTGCAGCGTCAATCTGCATGCTTGTTTCAAAATCAATAATAGCATCTTGGTACTGCTCTAACTTTCCAAAAGCAATTCCTCTGTGTAAAACGGGAGGCATAGCCGTTGAGTCTAACTTCATGGCACGCTCAAAATCTTCTATTGCCACTTTATACATTTCTAGTCCGGCCTTGGCTTCTCCACGAACAAGGTAAGTGTAACTGGTTTCCTTTTTAAGACCAATTATCTTGTTGCAATCTGAGATAACATCTACATACCTATCTAGCAACAAACTGGCTAAAGCCCGATTAGAATAAACCCTCCAATCTTCATCGTTCAGTTTTATGGCTTCGTTATAATCGGTAAACGCAGCCGGATAGTTGTGCAGCTGACTACGACAAACTCCTCGGTACAGAAATGCTTCGTGGTTCTTTGGATTTAGCTCGAGGGTTTTGCCAAAGTCTTTCTCTGCTCCTATAAAATCTTCTAACTCGTACTTGGCAATTGCTCGTAGAAAAACAGCTTCAGCGTTAAACTCATTAAACGCTATTACCTTATTAAACAATTTAATGGCAGAGGCATAACGCCCTTTACTGAGTTCGTACCTACCCTGACTCGTATAGTTCTTGCCTATCTGAGCATTTGCCACAAATGAGGCAATAAGAAACACGAACAAGAGTAGATTTCTGACCATTGATTGATTGACGCAAAAGTGCTTACAAAATTGTGCATATGTCAACTTAAAGAACTCCGTTTACAAATTTGGCTGATTAAGCAAAACAAAAGGCCATTACAAACGCTATGTTCAGAGATACTCAGATTTCAGCGCACAGCACTAGTTGATTTGGTTCTATACATTAAATGCATATTCGTTCTAGGCTTTTGCCCTCCAAACGCAATACAATGACCGAAAACCAAAGAGACCAACTTAAACTGAAGATTGAGCAGTCTATAACTGATACAGAAAGAGACATTTCTGAATTGGAGGAATTGACTAAACCCATTGCTCCAGAAAATGCTATAGGGCGTATTAGCCGTATGGATGCAATCAACAACAAAAGCATTAATGATTCCGCTTTGCGCCAAGCGCGAAACAAACTAGACAAACTGCAACTAGCAGAACAAAAATTTAATGAGCCAGAATTTGGCATTTGCATTAAATGCAGAGGTCCTATTCCCATGGGCAGGTTACTCCTTATGCCAGAAAGCTTGAAGTGTGTAAGGTGTTTGTAGAGAGTGGTTTCTAGATGACTTGGAGAGTTTATTCCAGTTTGTATATTGCACTATTGTTTCATTAACAGAAAACTTTGTTTCACTTATAGATTTTAAATGAAAAAGATATACCTACCTGCTTTAGTATTTGTTTGTGCCAGCTTTAGCGGACTTGCCCAAAACGGTATGGGTATTGGCAACAATAACCCACAAGAAATTTTAGATGTTACCGGTGCCATTAAAATTGGAACAGACTTAAACAACAATACTGGAGCCCCATCTGGTGCAGCAGGAACAATTAGGTTTAGGTCTAATGTTTTTGAAGGCTGGGACGGAACAGAATGGCTTAACCTTGGCACCGAGATGGATGCAGACTGGACAGTTAAT
>JBMYXX010000220.1:0-5251 GCA_049608805.1 Flavobacteriales bacterium
TCAACGGAAAATCTTCCATGTGAACCGCATATTCGTTTAAGTACGATTTGATGTCTCCCGTAACCCAGTTTGAAGCCGCTTTGTAATTCTTGGTGAGTTCTGATAACTCATTGAAATAAAGGGCCACTGGTTTGCTTTCGGTGAGAACTCCAGCATCATATTCAGAAAGACCAAATTCTGTGGTGAACTTTTTATGAAGCTCATTCGGAAGAGCAGGCATCGTAGCTTTTATATCAGCTATCCATTGCTCGTCAATAATAACTGGCTGCAAATCTGGCTCAGGGAAATAGCGGTAATCGTTCGCCATTTCTTTGCTACGCATAACAAAGGTTGATCCGTTAGAGGCATCAAAACTTCTTGTGTCTTGACTAATTTCTCTGCCAGCTTCAACTTCAGCTATTTGTCTGTCAATCTCAAAACGAATGGCACGCTGAACGTTCCTAATTGAGTTCATGTTCTTAACCTCAACTCGGTTTCCAAACTTATCGGCACCTTTTAGCATCACGGAAATGTTTGCATCGCAACGCATACTTCCTTCCTCCATGTTGCCATCGCAAATCTCAAGGTACCTGAGTAGTTTTCTTACTTCAGTTACATAAGAATACGCTTCTTCGGCACTTCTTAACTCTGGCTCAGAAACAATTTCTAGAAGTGCAACTCCAGCACGGTTTAAGTCAACAAGCGTATCAAACGGATCTTGGTCGTGCATGCTCTTTCCAGCATCCTCTTCCATGTGAATTCGAGTGATGTTGATGCTCTTCTTTTCTCCGTTTTCTAGTTTGATATCAATCTTGCCACCATTACAAATTGGTGTGGTGTCCTGCGTTATCTGATATCCTTTAGGAAGGTCGGCATAGAAGTAATTCTTACGAGCATATTCGTTTACCTCTCTAATCTCCGAACCGCAAGCTAAGCCAAGCTTAATTCCGCTTTCAACAACCGCCTTGTTTACACGAGGCAAAGTTCCTGGATGGCCTAATGTTACAACAGACACGTTGGTGTTAGGCATGCCGCCAAACTCCGTACTGTCCGTGCTGTAAGCTTTCGATTTGGTAAGTAACTGAGCATGAATCTCTAGCCCAATAACTGCTTGGTATTTGTCTTTTACATCACTCATTAAACACGCCCATATTGCTGTATTTGTCAATCCTTTTGTCAATTCGCTCTTGCGCGTCAAGCTTGTGTAAACGCGTCAAGTGCTTCTTGATTTCCTTTTTAACGTTGATAAACGTCTCGTCATAATTTCTGTGTGCTCCACCTAAAGGTTCTGGAATAATCCCAGCAATCAGCTTGTTTTCAAGCATGTCTTCAGGGGTTAGCTTTAACGCTTCTGCCGCTTGCTCTTTATTGTCTCTTGTTCTCCACAAAATGGTAGAACAACTTTCTGGCGAAATAACCGAGTACCATGTGTTTTCAAGCATAAAAACTTTGTCGCCAATACCAATTCCTAAGGCTCCGCCTGATGCGCCTTCTCCAATAATAACGCAGATAATTGGCACTTTAAGTTGCACCATTTCAATCAAGTTTCTAGCAATTGCTTCTCCTTGTCCGCGCTCTTCAGCTTCTAGTCCTGGGAAAGCTCCTGGTGTATCAATAAACGTGATGACTGGCTTGTTGAATTTCTCAGCCAACTTCATCAGCCTTAATGCTTTGCGATAACCTTCTGGGTTTGGCATTCCGAAATTTCTGTACTGGCGCATTTTGGTGTCAACACCTTTTTGCTGACCAATTAGCATAACGGTTTTACCATCTATACTTCCAAAACCACCAACCATGGCTTTGTCGTCTTTCACGGTTCTGTCACCGTGTAGTTCCTCAAAGGTTCCGTCTGTTAAAGCATCAATATAGGCTAGGGAATATGGCCGTTTTGGATGGCGCGCTACTTGAACGCGCTGCCATGGCGTTAAATCGCCATAAATTTCCTTTGTTCTAAGAATGATGCTAAGCTCAAGCTCTTCGATTGTTTTGCTTACGTCAACTTTACCTTTTTCTTGAATCTCGCGGCTCTTTTTAAGCTGTTCCTCTAACTCCTGTATGTCACTTTCAAAATCCAGATATACCATGATATTAGGTTTAGACCGCGAAGATAGTTGTTGTTGAATATAAATGGGTGAAGGTAACGGGCTAAGAGAGCTGTAAATTTCGTTTAAATCATGTGGAAAAAAGGTGGCTGAATTTCTTCTTAAAGAATTAGGCTTGTGTACTTTTGTCAAAACCCAAGAATAGCCATGAAATACCAGAAAAGACCTGATGCAATTCTTTTGCTAGAAGACGGAACTGTATTTAGAGGAAAAGCCGCAGGCAAAATTGGGACCACCACGGGCGAAATCTGTTTCAATACAGGTATGACGGGGTATCAGGAGATTTTTACTGACCCTTCTTATTACGGACAGATTATGGTTACGGCCCACGTTCATATTGGTAATTATGGGGTTAGTGAAGAAGATGTTGAATCTGACGCAATGAAAATTAGCGGACTGGTTTGCAAATATTTCTCTCCAAACTACAGCCGACCGAGTGCATCTGGCAACATTCAAGACTACTTTGATGAAAACGGAGTTGTTGGTATTTCTGATGTAGATACGAGGGCAATTGTGCAGCATATTCGCGATTGTGGCGCTATGAATGCGATAATCTCATCTGACGAACTTGATGTAGATAAGCTGAAAGCGAAGCTTAAAGAAGTTCCTTCTATGGAAGGGTTAGAGCTATCTTCAAAAGTGTGTACCAAAGGAGCTTTCTTTTTTGGTGATGCGAACGCAGAACGCAAAGTTGCCGTTCTTGATATTGGAGTTAAAAAGAACATTCTTAGATGTCTTTCAGAGCGAGGTTGCTATTTGAAAGTATTTCCAATGAATGCGTCTTTTGAGGAAATCATGGAATGGAATCCTTCTGGATTTATGATTTCAAATGGCCCTGGAGATCCAGCTGCTATGCCGAATGTAAAAGACACAGTTTCAAAAATTATTGATTCTGGAATTCCAGTTTTCGGTATTTGTCTTGGTCATCAAGTAATGGCAATTAGCCAAGGAATTTCAACCTTTAAAATGCACAACGGTCACCGAGGCATTAACCATCCAATTAAAAACTTGGTTACTGGAAAATGCGAGGTTACATCTCAAAACCACGGTTTTGTTGTTAATAGAGAAGATTGCGAAAATCACCCAGATATTGAGATTACACACGTTCATTTGAACGACCATACGGTTGCTGGATTAAAGCTGAAGAACAAACCAGTATTCAGTGTTCAGTACCATCCAGAGTCTTCTCCGGGACCAAACGATAGCCGCTATTTGTTCGATGAATTCATCGAGAACATGAAAATGGTTCCAGCCTAAAACACCTTAATTCTAATTCACTAATTAATCATCCATGACGTATATCGCGAAAGTATTCGCTAGACAAATTCTTGATTCAAGAGGAAACCCTACAGTTGAAGTTGATGTGTTAACCGAAAATGGCGTGCTTGGAAGAGCTGCTGTTCCTTCTGGCGCTTCTACTGGAGAGCATGAGGCTGTTGAGTTACGAGATGGAGATAAATCGATTTATTTCGGAAAAGGTGTTCTTAAAGCAGTTGATAATATCAACGGGCCAATAGCCGAATCTATACTTGGGATGTATGTCTTTGACCAGCATCTTATTGACAATACAATGATGGCGTTAGACGGTACGTCAAACAAGGCTAATCTTGGCGCTAACGCAATTTTGGGTGTTTCTATGGCAGTGGCAAAAGCAGCCGCTGAGGAAGCCGGTCAGCCTTTGTTCCGATATGTTGGAGGCGTAAATTCTAACTTACTTCCTGTGCCAATGATGAATATTATCAACGGTGGTTCTCATGCAGATAATAGCATTGACTTTCAGGAGTTTATGATTATGCCAGCTGGAGCAGAATCGTTCTCACAGTCTTTGAGAATGGGGGTAGAGGTTTTTCATCATTTAAAAGCTGTTCTTAAGAAAGGTGGTTACTCTACCAATGTTGGCGATGAGGGAGGATTTGCTCCAAACCTCAAGTCTAATGATGAAGCGGTTGAGGTTATTCTAAAAGCAATTGAGAATGCGGGTTACCGACCTGGAGAAGATGTTTACCTAGCTATGGATGCTGCAACTTCTGAGTTCTATTTGAAGGACGAAGGTGTTTATCATTTGCACAAATCTTCGGGCGACAAACTGACAAATTCTGACATGGTTTCTCTTTGGAAAGATTGGTCTGCGAAGTACCCTATTGTTTCAATTGAGGATGGATTGGATGAAAACGATTGGGATGGCTGGAAACAGTTAACCGATACGTTGGGAGATAAGGTTCAGCTGGTTGGAGACGACTTGTTTGTAACTAACGTTGAAAAACTGAACCGTGGAATTGAGAACGGAATTGCCAATTCTATTCTCGTTAAAGTGAATCAGATAGGTTCTCTTACAGAAACCATTAATGCTGTGAAATTGGCTACTGCTAACAGATATACTTCGGTTATGAGCCACCGTTCTGGCGAAACTGAAGATGTTACAATTGCAGATTTAGCTGTAGCACTCGGAACAGGGCAGATTAAAACTGGTTCTGCTTCGCGATCTGACCGTATTGCTAAGTACAATCAGCTTCTTAGAATTGAAGAAATTTTAGGAGATGAAGCTCAGTTCTTGGGCAAGAATATGCCGTTTATTAAAAATCGCTAGAGGGAACTAGCGGGTAAACCGTTAACCCGTCCTTTTCGAAAATTGGTTCCTGAGTAAGTTCCTTTAAAGTTGAAGTTGTTTCAACCCGATTGCTATTTATAAATAGGAATTCGGCTCCTTCTTCAATTTGAGTTTTTAGTGATTCTGGAAACAACCAGTCTTGTTCAAATGTCCAACCCTTTCTATTAAGGTGATACAGCACGATGTGCGTAGAAGCATCGTTGCCTGCTACAACAAGTGCATTTTCTGGAATTAGATTTTGCAGCTCATGCTTGTGTTCAACAAGTGCTTTGCTGGTGCCGGAACCGCTCCATCTTTCGCAAATTCTCAAATAAGCAGTTAGAGGTAGAATTATCAAAGCGATTAAACCTAAATAAGCCAACCATTTCTGCTGATGATAAATGACTTTGCCAATTCCTGCGGTAACACATAAGAAGATAAAAGGCAAGAATGGAAAAAGGTAATAGTCGTGTTCCATTCCAATCATGTTAACCTCATACAAGAAGTATAGGATGACAAAAGCTAGAATGGCTAACTCACTATTCAGCGAAGCCCACTTTCTCCGTTTTGTTAAGAATAGGCC
>JBMYXX010000221.1:0-5247 GCA_049608805.1 Flavobacteriales bacterium
TATTAAGCAGTTGATGGGGAACTAAATTACCAGCAACCCACATTCGGAAAGAGTCTTGTCCGTACACAATCTTGGTTTTACCAGAACTAATGCACTTGATAACGTGCTTCACAATATCTTCTGGCGGAGTAGTTAAATATTTCTTGGAGAATTCCTGTCCTTCCTTCTTCCGAACGATGTTAGTGTTAATACCACCAGGGTGTAAACAATGGATGGAAATTGGGCTTTCTTGAAATTCGATTGCTAGCGACTGTGTGTATCCGCGTACAGCAAACTTCGTGGCGCAGTAATCTGAATTGAGTGGCGTTCCCACCAATCCAAAAACACTCGAAACATTAACTACGGCACCTTCATTGTTCTCCACCAGTTGTGGTAGGAACGCTTTACACCCATGTACAACACCAAAGAAGTTGATATTCATAATCTTGTGGTAATCATCAACAGTAGTGTCGTAGGCGGTTTTCACAGAACCTTCAATCCCCGCATTGTTAATGACCACGTGTGCGTTTCCAAATGTCGATTTCACATTATCCGCAAACACAAACATTTTCTCGCTATCCGAAACATCAAAAGCTTCCGAGTACACCTCGGTAACACCTTGAGTCTTTAGGATTTCGAGTGTTTCATTCAACGGGCCTTCTTCATAATCATTCAGCGCCAGCTTAGCTCCTAGTTTACCAAACTCGGTAGCGTAAGCTCTTCCCATACCAGATCCAGCTCCTGTTACTACTACAACTTTGTTCTTAAAATCCTTCATATTCAATTAATAATGTGATGATTTGGTTTGAAGTTTTTAGCCATGCGCAAATACGTAAAACTGAACCCAGGAAACATAGCAACTATATGTCCGCTTTTGCTTTGATACCAGCTATTGCAACCACCAGATTTCCAAACCGTTTGTTCCATCTCAGAATGAATCATGTTGGTGTATTCTTCCTCAGAATCGTGCTTAACTTCAATCGACTTCGCGTTTTTAGAAAGCACCTGCTTAATGCTTTTCATCATGTAATGCATTTGCGCTTCAATAATGAAGATTGCTGATGTGTGTCCGATTCCTGTATTCGGGCCAGTTACTATAAACAGGTTTGGGAATTTAGGAATACTTGTGCCGAGATACGCTCGTGGAAAAGGATTCCAGAAGTCTTGCAATTTCAGGTTCTGCTTTCCGTAAACGGGATAGGAAATGGCGCCATCCGTAGCATCGTAGCCAGTGGCATAGACAATTAAATCAAGTTTAATTAGTTGCCCATCCTTAGTGATAATCCCCGATTCGGTGATTTCTTGCACTCCTTCGTCCTTAACATGCAGGCTTACATTCTCTTCTTCGTATGTCGGATAGAGCGTATTTGACAGCAACACGCGTTTGCATCCCAGTGTAAAGTCGGGAGTGACTTTCTTTCTCAATTCCTCGTCTTTAATCGATTTCTTGATGAAGTTTTCCGCTTCCCGTTGACCAATCAGTTTTAGAAAGAACTTGGAGTATTTAAAACCCACTACTCTGGTTTCCAAACCCCAGTAAATCATCCAACGCACCAACTTGTGAATGAAATTGACCCCAAGCAGCTTTCGCTGAAATGAACTGAATTTCTTATCGGCACGAGGGAGAACCCAATGTGGCGTACGCTGAAAAACGTGTAGCTTTTTTACATCAGGAGCAATTGCTGGGATTACCTGTGCGGCACTTGCCCCACTCCCAATTATGGCTACTCTTTTGTTTTTGTAATCGTAATTCTGATTCCAATTATTTGTGTGGAACGATTCTCCGTTGAACGTGTCTTTTCCTTTAAAGTTGGGAATAACAGGTGTACTCAGCGGGCCAGAAGCATTTATTAAAAATTGACTGACAAATTCGCCATTGCTGGTCTGTACTTTCCATTGGTTGACATCTTCATCCCAGCGAATTTCTTCGACATTGGTATTCAGAACTGCCTTATCGCGAAGCTGATACTTTTCGATTACATGATTGGTGTATTCTTCCAGCTCACTTTGCTCTGCAAACATTTGGCTCCATTTATATGGCTCAAACGAAAGCGAATACAATGGAGATTGAACGTCCACAGCGGCTCCTGGATAGGTGTTTTGACACCATGTGCCTCCCATAAAACCCCTTCGCTCTAGCATCACGAAATCATCAATTCCTTGCTTGAGCAAATTGATGGCCGCGCATTGTCCGCCAAAACCAGTTCCGATTATGATTACCGTGGATTTATTCACGGATGAAAAATACAGTTTACATCAAAGAAAAAGCCCCAACCAAAATGGTCGAGGCTTTTCAATTACTCGATAGTTTCTATCAACTTTTAGAAGAAGCAATTTTACCAGCCAAAAATGCTGTTGGAATGTAAGCAAGCCCAAGATCTACAACTATAAACCATGTTGGTGACGGAATCATTGTAGCAGCCATTATGCCGCCAATCAGAGTCCAAATCCCTAGGCCAATTGCAAACTTCATTTTATGCGTTACCGCCAAAAGTGCAGCAACCAATGCTCCGAAAAAAGAACCAGCTGCGTGCGCCAAAAATGGCATTAGAAAGTGAATTGGGCTGTACAAGTGTATGTTCTCAGCAATGCTTTCCATATTAGAAGGATCAACACCTTCTGGTGGTGGAACAACAGAGCCGCTGGCCATGATAATGCCCATGTTGGCTATCATGCCAACCACAATCCCGGCAACAACGGCCAGTACATTTCTGAGAATAGGATTCATAAAAATTGAGTTTAGTAACTATTTAAAAGTAATTACAATTCTCCGCAATCGTCAATTCTAATTGGAACCGAAGTTGCACCTGACCGCGAACCGCATAGTTCAATCTTTTGAACCACATCCATGCCTTCGACTACTTTTCCAAAAACTACATGGGCTCCATCCAACCAAGCACATTCAATTGTGGTAATGAAGAACTGACTGCCATTAGTTCCTGGACCTGCGTTGGCCATGCTTAACAAACCTGGTACGGTATGCTTTAGTTCGAAGTTTTCATCTTCAAACTTTTCGCCATAAATTGATTTACCTCCTGTGCCGTTGTGGTTTGTAAAGTCTCCACCCTGCAACATAAACTGTGGGATTACTCTATGAAACGAACTGCCTTTATAACCAAAGCCTTTTTCTCCAGTACAGAGGGCACGGAAATTTTCGGCTGTTTTAGGCACGATATCGGCATTTAACTCAAACTCAATTCTACCAGCTGGTTGCTGATCGATACTTACATCAAAAAATACTCTTGGGTTCTTTACTTCGCTCATGGTAATTTATTTAGGCGCGCAAAAATAGAATCAATGTGTTTACTTAGAAAGGAAAGGTAGCAGCGCGTTTTTCCAAATCTCGTAGCCCTTTTCGTTCATGTGAAGACCATCCTCAATAAACAGTTTAGGGTTTACCTCTTTATTTCGCTTTAACATTGGGCTCCAAACATCTACAAAAACGGCATGGTCAAAACTTGCGGCAACGTTTTTCAATCGCCCGTTTAACTCAATGTATTTGTCTTTTAACTCCCATCTTGAAATGGATGGTTTTACAGATAAAATAAGCACTGGCGAGCCGTTAGCAAGCCTCCGCATACCATCAACAAATGTTTCTGCTTCTTCTGCAATTGCGGCTGGTTCTTCTCCATTTGCTATATCCTTATCGCCAGCATAAACCACTATCATACTGGCTTCAAAATCTTCGATTAACGCGGCCTGATGCTTTAATAAATCGGAATACTCTGAGCCACCAAATCCATGATTAAGCACATCAAAACCTGGGAAATCTTGTTCTAAAGATTTCCACATTTTAATGCTGGAGCTTCCAATAAAAATTACCGGGTTTTCAAACCCTTTCTCAGCACTTTCTTTCTGCAAATTTGCTACCTCAGTTGCAAAATCTGACTGCCCAAAACTTGCCAAACAAACTAGGCTGAATAATACACTAAACACTACTTTCATTTAATCTGCTTCTATAGAACCTGAACCATCAATTTTAGCCTCAACAGCTGGCTCTCCTTTGTACCTTATATCCCCAGAACCTTCTAAGATGGCTTTGAGGTTTTTTGATGCGTAAACTTTAATACTTCCAGAGCCTTCTAGCTCAATTTCGGCACGTAGTGCTTCCAATTTAAAGGCTTTAATATCCCCACTCCCATCTAAACTTAGACTTGCAGTGGTTGCCGAGCCCTTTAAATCAATATCACCGCTCCCATCTAACTCGGCTTCAATATTATTTGCCTTGAGGTTTAAATCTATATCTCCACTTCCTTCCAAATCAATTATAGCGTTTCCGTTTACCTCTAAAACGCCATCAGAATCTATATCGCCAGAACCATCTAGACTAACGGCTAAATCGTTAAGGCCAACAAAAGTTCCGAGTTTAATATCGCCAGAGCCAGACAATGCAACAGATTCTAACGAAGGCATGGTGAGCTCTACATCCAACTCATAATTCAAGTAATTACCCGGTTCTAGACTGAGATATAAAATGCCATCAAGCACATCCATTTTTAGCTTGCTAATTATGTTCTCTTGCCCTTTTACAACCACGTGCTGTTGCGCTCCTTGATTGATGTTTACATTGAAAGAACCATCTAATTCTACTCCTTGAAAAGTTGATTTGGCAAATCCTTTTTCTAAAACGGGACCTTCACCAGTTGTGAAAGTGCAACTGCTTAGGACAAATAAACAAACGACAAGAAGCGATGTGCTGATTTTGGTTTTCATCATGCTCAATTTGACTGCAAGTTATTTAATGATTCGACCCAATTTCAGGTAAAGTAGAAAACGTACTTTCTTGGTTACGGCTGGTAGAAACAACTTACCTCCCAAACCCTCGTCACAAGTTGGCGTTATTCTTGCCTATGCCGATTTACATTAACGGTATATCTTAGCACAACCTAAAAATCAAATTTATGAGACTCTTATTCACAGCAATTATTGCGCTTTCCATGGCAATTCCAACTCAAGCACAAGTAAAAATTAATGGCGTTACACTTCCTGCAACTATCAAAGCTGGAGACGCTTCTGTCAGTCTAAACGGTGGCGGAATTCGTAAGAAATTGTTTTTCAAACTATATGTGGGAGGCTTGTACCTGACTAACAAATCTGCTGACGCTAAGGCCATTATAAATGCCGATGAAGCAATGGCCGTTAAGCTAGAAATCACATCTGGCATGATTAGCAGCGACAACATGAGCGAAGCGATTACCGAAGGTTTTGAAGCAAGCACAGGCGGAAATACAGCTCCTTTGAAATCTGAAATTGATGCTTTTGTAAACA
>JBMYXX010000222.1:0-5235 GCA_049608805.1 Flavobacteriales bacterium
AATACAGCGCCTTTATCAACCTTAATTTGAATGTCTTCATCATCCAAGTTTCCAATAACACCTTTAATGCTTGTAACCAAAGCAAACGTTACAGAATCTTTTCTGTCAATGGCATCTTGCAAGCTCTGAATCTTCTTGTCTTTTTCGTTGATTTTCTCAAGCGACTTCTCAAGGTTTTCAGCTTCTTTTTTAGATAGCGTTGCCATATCTCCCATGTTGGTGATTAGGCGATCTGTCTGCGCTCTCAAACGCGCCAACTCCATACTATCTCGCTCTGCTTGCTTTTTAAGAGAAATAAGCTCTCTCTGTGTACGGCCAAGGTCGTTTTGATTCTTTTCATACATATCCCTTAATTGAATATGCTGGTCGCTTAATGCTGTATGTTTCTTGGTGGAAACGCAAGATGATAGCAGCACCGCTGCTGATAGAAGTATGATGAAATTTTTCATGTGTTATTAACGCAGTTTGAGCGCAAAAGTATGTGTGAGTTTAAACTCTACAACCGCAATTATGCTAAGATGTTAACGAAGAGACGTTAAAAAATGAGAACTAGACAGCCTCAACTCCTTTTTGCCATTCTTCCTTCTCCTTAATTGAAGCCTTAATGTCTTCTAATCGGCCTTTAGGAATTGCAGCAATAAGCTTTTTAGTGTACTCCGTTTGTGGGTTTGAATAGATTTGATCTGCATCGCCCATTTCTTCAACAACACCTTTGTTCATCACAACCATTCGGTCGCTCATAAATTTTACAACCGAAAGGTCGTGGGAGATAAAAATGTAGGTGAAATCGAAGTCCCTTTTGAGTTCGTTTAACAGGTTAAGAACCTGCGCCTGAACGGAAACATCTAATGCAGAAACAGACTCATCGCAAATAATAAACTGCGGTCTTAACGCTAGGGCTCTTGCAATGCAAATCCTTTGTCTTTGTCCACCAGAAAACTCATGCGGATAACGGTAAAAGTGCTCTGGAAGAAGATTTACGCGCTCCAACAACTCCATCACTTTGTCCTTACGCTCTTTCTCGTTGGCGTAAAGTTTATGCACCGTCATCGGTTCCATAATAGCTTCCCCAACCGTAATTCTTGGGTTAAGCGATGAGTAAGGATCTTGGAAAATTATCTGGATGTCTTTTCGGATTTCTCGCAACTCATCGGTAGTCATAGAATGAAGTGGCTTCCCTTTGAAAATCACTTCACCATCGGTTGGGTCAACCAAACGCAAAACGGTTCTACCTAAAGTTGTTTTACCGCAACCAGATTCACCTACAAGACCTAGCGTTTCGCCTGGGTAAACATCAAACGTTACATCATCAACAGCCTTTACTTCTTCAGTAACCTTTCCGAAGAAATTCCTCTTAAGCGGGAAGTACGTTTTAAGCCCTTTAATTTGAAGAATTGGCTCCTTGGCAAACATTTCTTTATGCGCCTTGTCTCGCTCATCATTTGTTTGAATTTCACGTTCCGTAGCCTCGGTAACGCTTTGCTCAATTTCTTCAATTACTCCAGCATCGTCAACCTTCATAAAGTCAGAAACAACAGGCAGTCGCTTAAGCCTTACATCTAATGGCGGGCGACAAGCCAAAAGCCCTTTTGTGTACGGGTGTTGTGGGTTGCTGAAGATGTCTAAAACAGGTCCTTGCTCAACAATTTTACCCTTATACATTACAACCACTTTGTCTGCCAATTCAGCAATAACCCCAAGGTCGTGTGTAATGAACATAATTCCCATATCGTGCTCGCGCTGTAGGCGCAGCATCAAATCAAGAATTGTCTGCTGAACGGTTACATCAAGCGCAGTGGTAGGCTCATCTGCAATGAGAATGCTTGGGTTGCAGCTCATGGCCATTGCAATCATAACTCGTTGCTTCTGCCCTCCAGAAATTTGATGCGGGTATTGATCAAAAATATCTTCTGGCCGTGGCAACTGAACCTCCTTAAAAAGTGCAATGGTTTTTTCTTTCGCTTCTTTTTTGCTCACCTTTTGGTGAAGCAGAATGGCCTCCATTACCTGATCACCACAGGTAAAAACAGGATTCAGCGATGTCATAGGCTCTTGGAAAATCATGGCAATATCGTTGCCACGAATAGCGCGCATTTCGGCCTCCTCTAGCTGAACAATATCCACGCTAGTTCCGTCACTTTTATGAAACAGAATTTCCCCACCAGAAATAAGTCCAGGAGGATCCGGAATAAGTCGCATTGCAGAAAGTGACGTAACAGATTTACCCGAACCCGACTCTCCTACAATTCCTATCGTCTCGCCCCGATTAAGCGTAAAACTTACATCGTTAACCGCTTTTACAACCGTTCCATCTGTATGGAATTCGGTAACGAGATTATTTATCTCAAGTAATTTTCTGTCTGACATGCGTCTTAATTATTCAAAAGCTAAAATTATAAATAGTGAGGGAGAGCTTCGGTTGGCCAAATTCAATGCTTTCATCAGCCAAATTGAACTCAATTTGGTTGTTTTCTCGCCAAACGAAAAAACCGCCTTTCTCCGTTAACTCTCCGTATTTGCTGTTGTATTGTTCAATCAGCGAATGCTCAAATGTGTTTAAGGCCGATGTGTCTGCGAAAAACAAATCTGCCTGAATAGAATACAATTGCAAATCCTCAAACTCATATTGAACGGTAACCGAAACACCATTTGCATCAAACGCTGTTGCTATCCCTGCTTCATTATCCGTAACAAGATTTGCAGCTGTTTTTTTAAGGACTTTCTGCCTCTTATCTCCGATTGAAACACCACGAAAATGCGCGTTCTCGCTGCCTATAACCGTTTGAATCAAATCACTTTTTGGTGCACTGCAACCAGCAAGAAAAATAGCAATGGAAAGGAGCAGCAAAAACCTCATAAACCAACAATTTGGTCATCCTCCAGAATATCTTCACCTCTAAATCGAAGCAACACTTGCGCTACGGCCAAGGTGTCTCGTTTGCAGTATTCTTCTATTCGGTCGAGGTCTTTTTCTTGGTAGTAAACACGCGCTACATCTTTTCCTTCAATGTCTGTTTTAGGAGTTGGAACACCCAAAACATAGGTAAGTAGTTTGAGCGAAGTGTAGCTCTTCCAATCGCCAAACTTCCACATTTCCATAGTGTCTAAATGCTGCACTTCCCATGGTTTTTTTCCAACCAGGTTCAGAATTTTTGGAATAGGAATTTGATTGATAACCATTCTTCTGGCGATGTACGGGAAGTCGAACTCTTTACCGTTATGGCCACATAAAAGTTGTGTTGGAGAATTGTAATGACTGTTGAGTAATTCGGCAAACTCTACCAGCAGAATTTTCTCATCATCGCCATAGAAAGAACGCATTCTAAACTCTCGTTTTCCGCCTTCGCGAAGCACAAAATAACCCACAGAAATGCAGATTATTTTCCCAAACTCTGCATAGATCCCAGCACGTTCGTAGATTTCTTCTCCTGTAGATTCGTTGCGCGAAAGCTTGGACGCTTTGTCGTCCCACAGCGTGGCCGTTGTATCATCCAAAGACTTGTAATCTGCCAATTGCGGAACCGTTTCAATATCTAGAAACAGAATCTTGGTAAGGTCTAGGTTGAGTAACATACAGTTTGCGCTTGTTAGCGAATTAGAATTCCTGGTCTATCTACCAAAGGTATCTGAATCAGGTTTTCTTCAACAACGCTGTCTGGCACAAAAATGTATTTGCGGTCGTAAATAGTTCCGTCAATGTAAAATGTGAGCATGTATTCGTTGTTTAACCCGAATACTTCTGCAACAATTTTCTCTACTTTTTTGAAGCTTGAAGCAGGTAAATCATCAAAGAAATGGCGTAAAGTGGAGGTCTTTATTTCTTGCTCATCAATTATACCGTAGCCTTTAGATGCTACAATAATGTTTTTCAAATCAACCTCTTTGTTGTTGATGAGATAAACGCCCCATTCTGCGCCATCCGCATTATCGGTTTCTTTGACCACAGCCATAGAAACACCTTCAACTTTGGGAAAATGAATGTCCTTTTTCACAATTTTCTGCTTCGTGCAAACGTATTCAAAATAATGGTGAGATGACCTCAATTGTAAGGAAGGCAACATCAACCAGCCAAATGGCCAGTTAACTTAGCTAGCATGACACGAGAGGAACAAGAACTGATTTTGCCTGTTCTCCCTTCTAAAGGGGGTTCCGAGGAGCGAGGTGGGGGATTTTTGGTTTTGTTACTGTTTCTCCTTTTTTCGATGCTTGGTTTTGGCCAGTCTCCGCATCCAATTCTAACATCTTTAGAGGCATTTAAACAACCTAACGGAGTTGTTATTCGGTGGACAATTGCTGGAGGCGGGCAATGCCAAGGCATTAAAATTTATCGGTCATTAGATGAAGTAAACTTTTCGCAAATTGGCTTTATTGATGGTGTTTGCGGAAGTACAGATTCCGAAGAAACGTACTCATATTTCGATTCAATCCCAGAACCGAACAAGTACAACCACTACCAGTTAGAATTGGGTTTTCAGGGCTTTACAAGCATAGTTACCGCGTTCTTCGAAGACTTTGGCGGTCAGAACTATTCGCTGTTGTCTGATTATCAGAATAACACCTACCGAATACTTTATTCAAACGACCTTAAAAACGAAGCGGTCCTAGAAATTTACGACCGTTTCGGAAACGCTATTTATGCTGATTCTAGTACAAATAGCGACATCACTTTTAAAACGAACGGCTGGCGAAGCGGACTCTATATTTTTAGAATTTCGGGAGTTTCTGAAGCTGATATTCGAGGAAAGTTTTACATTGGAGGACAATGAGATTTGCCGCTTTTTTATTTCTAGTTCTTGCCTGTGCTGGTTGCACCAAGAAGACCGATGTTTTTGTTTTTGACTGCGTTGTTTTTGACCAAAAAGTGAATGCGCCCGTTGTCGGAGCCACGGTTCAAATGAGTGTTCAACGCGCTGCTGGAGGCTTTAATCCAAACTTTGAAAATGTTGGTTCAGCAACAACCGATGGCAACGGAAGGTTTACGATAGACATCGATAAAGACATATTCTATTCGTTTAGAGTTGAGGTGTCTGACAGCCAGCATTTTGATGCGGAGTTTAACATTAGCTCAGATGATGTTCCGTTTAGCACCGCATATTCTACGACATTCAACCTAGAGCCCAAGGCATGGCTAAAAACACATGTTTTAAATCAGAATGGTTCTCAAACAGTAATTTTTTCTGTTGATGCAGAAACAGACGCATGCGCTAATTGCTGCACAGACAACAACAATATTAT
>JBMYXX010000223.1:0-5220 GCA_049608805.1 Flavobacteriales bacterium
ACATCATGTTTATGGTGGGTACAATGATTTTAGCACTTTTTTATTTACCTCTAATTCTACGGCATAAGCTGAAGGAATCTCCCAATAATGAGGCGATTTTGCATGTCTCAGGGTTTGTGGGATTGGCTTTTACCACGGTGGGTTCGCTGTTTAAAATAATGCATTGGCCGGGCGCATCTCTTTTACTCATGATTGGCATGGGAACGCTTGCTTTTCTGTATGTTCCTATCTACTTCTTTAAGAAATACAAGACATCGGCAAACAGACCCATTACGCTATCATCTTCGCTAGTTGCAATGACATGTTTGATACTGGTTTTTGCTTTAACGCGAGTAAACAATAGTGTTGGTTATGGTGAGGGTATTACTCAAATAGATGATCAACTCAGAACAACCCTAAAGTTGACCTCAAACAACCAGGCACTTTACAGCGGACAATACGAAAGTTCTGAAGCACTTGAGATTCATGCCATTGCAGATGAAACTGTGGAATACTTGGACTCGGTGAAAGCTACTATTATATCAACCGTGGATCAGGTTTCGGACGAAGAAGCACGAGAAAAGCGTTTGTTCTTCGTTAAGAACGCAACTGATTATCAGACTCCAACTCAAATACTGTTTGAAAGCGCAGAAAAAGACCCATCAAACATTAAAGAAATGGTCATTCGTTTGGAGAGATTCGAAAATGTCGTGATGCAGGTTTACCCCAGTAACATCCGCAACCAGGTTGCGGCTAGTTTTCCTATTGACACCCATGCATCTTTTGATGTGGATGGCGAGCAATGGGATTGGGGGAAATACAGCTTCTACAAGATTCCGGTAATCGGTGTAATCTCAAACATATCTAAACTTCAATCAGAAATAAGGCAAGCGGAAAACCAGGCGCTGGTCTATCTTATTAGTCGGCCCGAGGCCTCAAACCCGCCAAGTTGAGGCTGGGTAAACCAAGCCCCACCTGAGATGGCGGGGCTTTTTTATGCAAAAAAACCCGCTCCACTTTCGCAGAACGGGCTGTAGAAATCGGCATGATTCCGTAAGTCAAGAACCGAAATCTATTCTTTCACAAGCTTTTGAATTACTCGTTCTCCATTGGCACGATTGGCAACGATTGTATAAACACCATTTGCCAATCCGTTTAACTCAACTCTTCCTTGGTTTGAGGCAAACGAAGTAGTTCTCGCTTGTCTTCCCAAAGCATCGAGTAACACAATTGAAACTTGTTCGTTTCCTTCTGAATAAAACTCAAACTGAACGTAATCGCTGGCAGGATTTGGGTAAACCTTTAAACCTTCAACGTCTTCGATTGACTCCTCAATCCCAACTGGACCGCAATTCAAATCGTTGAAGTTTTCCGAACCAAGTGTGGCGCAAACCAAATCGAAATCATTGTTGTTATCATTCAAATCTTGGCCGTTAGGAATTCGACTAATGGAGTGCACCATGCTTTCGTCCAAGGTTGTGAACTCCCCTTCGCTGTTTGGCAATCCAACTGGAGTTTCGGCTATGGTCAATCTATCCACAATTGTTGTTGATTGTGTATCCTGAAGCATGATGGTTACATGATCAGAATTGAAACCATCTGATGGAATTCCGAACACGCGATAAGACTGATTGCCGATTGTTCCATCCAGAATGATGGAATCAAGGTTGGTTGCGTCATCAAATTCAAGAATAAATCCATCCAAATCAGCAAGAATCGGTGTTCGGTTGTAAAGCTCAACAAAGACTGAATCTCCATTCGCACCAAACTTATCTACCTCATTAATCACCATTGGCGAAACGCACACATCGCTTGAGCCATTCTCCTCTCCTGGCGTGTGGCACTCGAACGTGAAATCGAGGTCGTTATCATCGGTATCAACACCACCAGCGGCTCGGGCAAAACTTTTCACATAATCGATAAACCTTGCTTCGTCAACCGTATTAATCGGTCCATTTTCATCAAATCCTGGAAAACTTGAGCCATAACCTACGAGATCTGCAATTGCGCCATTCGGAACGTAATCTAGTTCGATAGAGCCATTTGGCCCTTCTACATAATCAGGCGCAGAAAGCAAGGTGAAATCTTGATTTTGAACACCATTTGGCGCACCAATCACGTAATAATCATCTGGGTTAAGTATGCCTCCGAGCAGAAGCGCTGGCATAGTTAGGCCTGCCGCTTCATCATACAAAATCAGTTCAAAATCAGCTAAGTCGATGTCTTCGGTGTCGTTGTTTCTAAGCTCGATAAAATCAAAGGCTTCGCCTGAAGGGTCGGCATAATTGAACTCATTTATCACCAATTTTGGCGTGTAGCAAACCGAATCGGTTGGTTCGTTTGTGTAGCCGGGTGTGTAGCATCGGAATCTGAAATCGGCCAGATTGTTTTGAATATCATCGCCATCAGGCAAGCGAGAAAAACCTGTTCCGCGATAGAATAAATTTCCAGGATCGGCAAAATCAATAGCGTTTCCTTCGGTGAAACCAGAAATATCATCTCCATAAGCCACCACATCTCTGCGAATACCAAGTGGCGTATAAACCAACTCAATTGCACCTGTATCGCCCAAAACACCTTGACTTGGATTTAATGCGAGCACATCCACCCCAAATAGAAATGCGCTGGCGGTATCTCCAATCAAATAGTAATCACCAGGTGCAACAACTCCAGCCATTGGAGGCGCAAGAATTGTGTCATACTGAGAAACTACACCACCCGTTTTCTTGACAAAATTCAAACGGAAATCAGCCATATCTACAGGTGTAGTTCCTGTGTTTTTCAATTCTACAAAGTCGTATGCTTCGCCACGAGAATCAGTGTAATTGAACTCATTAATCACAACAGGAGGAACCTCAGCCTCTTCAATTTCGATATTATCGAAACCAAAACCGCCTTCGTTAACTGCGTTGCCATCAGCACGCAATGCAAATCGCAATAAGACGTTTGACAAGCCACCTAATTCCGGAGCTGGAAGAATAGTTGTTTCCCAACCTTGGGTCCCTTCTACTCCATCTCCAGACCAATGCTCATTATTCTGCTGACCAGCACCGCCATTTGGTAAGGATGTAGTGTTGTAAGAATTCACGCCCGGGTTAGTTTGACCAAGATTGGCCCAAGTTGTTCCACCATCTAGACTGTATTGCATAACCACACCGTCTTGGCCTGTTTCTAAATCGACCCATTTGTCAAATTTGATGTAGGGAATTGTCATGCTTATGAAATCGAAAAACGGACTTGTTACCGATGAGTTTTCATCCGAGTAATACGTTCCGCCTTCATTTGTTGCCCAGAACTCCGTTCCCGATTGATTAGGTGATGGCGTATTAATACTTACGTTATCCGAATTTGCACCCAGATTCCATGATGATGGATTAGTGGCTGGGTTTGTCCACCAAATCCCATTTCCGCCACCCTCAAAATCGTTGGTGTGATTTTCTGCATCAACCACATTACAATCAAATACAAATGGATAATCGTTGTTTGCCAAGTTCACATCGTTAGCGATGGTTACCGTAAGTGTGAGATTGATATTGCCGGGGTCGGTAAGTGGCAGATCAACCAAAACAATAACCGTTTCTTGAGACTCGACAAGAATTGGTGTGATTGGATGCACGCCTCCTTGGTTATCCGTAATCTGCGAGATGGTTTGAGATGAAGAACCTAGGTTTTGAATTGTGACCCAAACCGTTGAATTAAATCCACCTCCGCATGGCTCAACTTGCTCAACATTGGTAATTGCTACATCTTCGGAAGTCTCAGAACCCGTAATGCAGAAATTATCGAAACCCAATCCTCCATCTTGGGCAATATCATCTGAACCCAAGGCAAGACGGAACAGCACGCTTGGCTCGCCATCCAAACTCGGAGTTGAATGGGTTGCCTCCACCCAAAAATCTCCTGGGGAAGCACCGTTCCAATTTGCGGTATTCTGTCCGCCAGAACCACCGCCAATTACCGAACCGTGGTTGAACCAATTACTTCCTGACCCTTGTATTCCAACATTTTGCCATGAAGCACCACCATCTATGCTGGACTGAAAAACAGCGCCATCGTAATCGGGTTCTAATTCCCACCACAGCACAAACGAAACGCCTGTGTTTTCAAGACCTGAAAAGTCAAAATATGGACTAACAATAGAAGATTGTTCATCTTCATTGTAAGTACCGTTTGGTCCCGTGGTCCCCCAAAAACTACTACCACCTGCGAATGGAATTGGGGTGTTAATTGTCTGATTATTGGCGTTTCCCCCTAAGTTCCAAGAAGAATTTGCACCAAGTGGATCGATGAACCACGGTGCGACATTTTCCATCTCTTCAAAACTGGTACAATGGTTAAGACCATCAACTACGTTACAATTGAAACTGGCGTTGAAGAAATCGTTGATAGGGTTAGCGTCTTGCGGATGATTCACACCCAATATGATGGTTGGAGCACCAGAATTTTGAAGTGGTAATTCAACTAAAACGGTTACGGAGGAAAAAGCCGGTATGACTGTACTAGCAATCGGATATTGTGTTCCTTGGTCGTCTTCCAAATGCGTAATGGTTACATCCTCTGCACCGACATTGCTAACTAGTACCTGAGCAAACCCAGGAATGCCGCCTCCGCACGGACCAGCCTGAACAACGTCATCTACACGTAAATCAACTGCCGGCCCTTCGAATATCTGCACATTATCGAACGCCACGCCATTGGCAGGCCGATCAACATTGGTGTTTCTGTTGGCCCAAGCAAAACGAAATTGAACGTTCGATTCTCCAGCTAATCCTTCAAGAAAATGACTAGCGGTTACCCATCCTTGAGAACCTTGCAGGCTGTCTCCAGACCAATGTGAGATTTGCTGCAATCCCGCACCACCATTCGGAAAACCTTGGGATATGAAAGCATGATTGTACCAATTGGTTCCCATCAAGGTGTTATCCTCATGATGTCCAACATTCTGCCAAGAGCTACCTCCATCCGTGCTGGATTGGAAAACAGCTCCATCAACATTAGTATGCAAATCCCACCATATATCTAAAGAAACAGTTGGATAACTAAGGCCAGAAAAATCAAAAACTGGACTGAGAACATGGCTATATTCAGAGGTTTGGTAATCAGTTGTGTCTGTGTACCAACTTGCTGTACCACCTGGGGCAGCTTGGTCAATGACAGATAGATTAGGAGTACCGAGAATCCAAGAATTGGGTTCAAACACAAGAACGGAGACTGCTTCCCAGCCGCCATTACCAGATTCAA
>JBMYXX010000224.1:0-5204 GCA_049608805.1 Flavobacteriales bacterium
GCAAACCGAATGTTCTTGCCTCAGGCGCAATTTCGCTTGCTATGTTTTGGTTAATCCATTCGACATACAAGAAGGAAAACGTGCTCCCAGAGCTATTTCATATCGGGCTTTTACTTGGTTTATCTAGTTTGTTTGTAGGTCAAACCATCTTACTTATTCTGCCTGTGGCATTCTCTTTATCCATTTTAAGAACAGGAAACTGGAAGGAGTGGACCGTGCTGTTTTTAGGCTTGGCTATGTGTACCGTTTTTCTGATGATGGTTGCAATTTGGAGCGACTTTCCATTGGTGGAATTTAGGCGCATTATACAATCAGCATGGGGAGGTTTTTTTTCTGAGGCGAGGGTAAACCCGGGTCACTTTGTTCTATTGGGAGTGTTGGCTTTGGCGGCCTCAAGCTTGTTCCGAAGCCTCACTGTTGGCACCGTTACCGAGAGAAACTTAATTCTAGTAAACCTCGCCTGGTTTGTTGCCAATTTACTGATGGTTGTCTTGCTGGGTTTGGGGTGGCAAGAAGGGCTGATTTTAGCGGCATTTCCGCTGTCCGTTTCCGCTGCTAAAAGCATTGAAAGTATCCAGAGGTGGTGGTTAGCCGACCTTATTCTAGTACTTGTCCTTTCGGCACCTTTTATCAGAAACCTATGGCAGTTTTAAATCTGTTAAGAACAGCATCAGCAACAGGCTTAGCCTTTTCGGCACCAACTAAAAGCAATCGCTCAATTTCTGCTGGGTTTTCCATCAAGGAATCAAACCGCCCTCGTTCTTCTTTGAATTCTTCAATTATGAGTTCAAAGAGTGCTTGTTTGGCGTGACCATAACCATAATTTCCGCCTAAATAGTTCTGGCGCATTTCGGCAATTTGTGCATCATTTGCTAGAAGCGAATACAGCGTAAACGCATTGCATGTATCAGGGTTTTTCGGCTCCTCCATTGGCGTGCTATCCGTTACAATTCCCATTACCTGCTTGCGCAATTTCTTTTCAGGAAGGAAAATGTCAATCACGTTTCCGTACGACTTGCTCATTTTCCTTCCGTCTGTTCCCGGAATGGTCATTACGCTTTCGTCAATTTTCGAATCAGGAATAACGAAGATTTCCTCTTTGATTTGATGATTGACAGAACGCGCCATATCGCGCGTCATTTCTAAATGCTGCTTTTGGTCTTTCCCAACCGGAACCACATTGGCATCGTACATCAAAATATCGCAAGCCATTAAAACAGGATACACGAAAAGCCCAGCATTTACATCCGCTAAATTCTCCGATTTGTCTTTGAAAGAATGCGCATTTGCCAACATGGGGAAAGGCGTAAAACAGCTCAAATACCAGGTCATTTCAGCAACTTGAGGAATATCCGACTGACGGTAAAAAACAACCTTTTCGGTATTTAAACCACAGGCCAACCAAGCCGCGGCCGTGGCTAAAATGTTCGCTTTTCGGGTTTCTGCATCCTTAATTGTTGTGAGCGAATGCATATCGGCAATAAACAAATACGCCTCATTTTTTGGGTCGTTCGATAGCTCAATAGCTGGACGAATAGCCCCCAAAATGTTACCCAAATGCTGCCGTCCCGAACTCTGTATGCCCGTAAGTATTCTTGCCATGTTTTCGTCTTTTTCAGACAGAACATCAAAAGTAGAAAATCTGAATACGGACTAGGCCGAAACATCCTGCTAATTTTGCCACATGTCCAAGCTCTTTTGGCCGCTAAAGATTCTCTGGAGAGGATGGTTTTTTGTGTGTTGTTTCATCACGCTCATGCCGTTGTTCCCGTTCTTTTTGTACTTCGTGCATAACGAACGGCACTTTCCTAAAGCCATGTTTCTCAAACGAATTTGGGCGCGAATGATTCTTTTTTTGGTTGGTGTTTGGACCACCGTTGAAGTTGAAGACAAACTTGAAAACGGCCCGTATATCATTGTTCCAAACCATGTTTCGTTTGTAGATATCGTGCAGTCTTACGTGGCTTTTCCTGGTTATTTCCATTACATGGGAAAGGTGCAATTGGGCAAATGGTGGTTCTTCAATATCTTCTTTCATAAGATGAACATCCTTATTGACAGAACGAATTTGCGGGCGTCCTACAACTCGTACCAGCGAGCCGCAGATGATTTGAAAAAGGGAATTACCATTGCGGTTTATCCCGAGGCGATTATCCCAGACAATCCGCCAAAGATGTTGCCGTTTAAGAACTCTCCGTTCAAAATTGCCATTGAAGCGCAAGTTCCCGTAGTTCCCGTTACTTTTGTCAATGGATGGAACATCTTGCCAGCCAAACCACATGTTTGGGAAGGCGGCAGACCGGGTTCAACGTTCATTAAAATTCACAAACCAATTCCTTCTAAAGGAATGACTGTGAAGGATGTAAAAGAACTACGCGATGCGGCACAAGACGTCATCCGACAAGAATTGAAACGACATGGACATAACGGATAAAACGGTTGATGAATTGGCGCATTTGGCTCGACTTGAATTTAAAGGCGAGGAAAAAGAGCGCATCAAAAAAGACTTGAACAAGATTTTGGCGTTCATGGACAAGCTTAACGAGCTTGATACCGAAGGTGTGGAACCGCTCATTTACATGTCGGAGGAATTGAACGTAATGCGAAACGATGAGAAGAAGAAAACCATCACGCAAAAACAAGCCTTGAAGAATGCTCCGAAAGCGGATTCAGACTATTTCAAGGTGCCGAAGGTTTTGAAGAACCCAGATGCTGAGTAGCAGTTAGGTATTAGGATTTCGCCATTAGCAAAAAAGCCGCTCCGAAATCTCGGAGCGGCTTTTTCATTTCGCCAATCGGCTAAAACCTAACGGCTAATTCCTAAGACCTGAATTAGCAAAACTCGTCATAAGCACCCGTCAAATTCTCAGCAATCATTTCTGGTGTACGTCCTTCAATGTGATGACGCTCGATGAAATGAACCAAGTTTCCGTCTTTGAACAAAGCAATGCACGGACTTGATGGCGGATAAGGAGCGGTATGCGACCTCACTTGATTAACAGCCTCTTTATCGAAACCAGCAAAAACAGTAGTAGTTCGGTTTGGTTGTTTTGGGTGTTTCAAAGCCATTTTAATAGATGGGCGCGCGTTTCCTGCGGCACATCCGCATACTGAATTGATGAAAACCAACGTGGTTCCATCAGCCTTAATGGCCGCATCAACATCTTCTGGCGTAAGCAATTCTTCAACCCCAGCAGAGGTGATGTCTTGCTTCATTGGTATAACTATTTCTGGTGGATACATATCCTAATTCTTTATGATTAATGGCGCAAAGTTATCGTTTATCTAAACTCATTCTAAATAACTTTGTTCAAGTTTATAAGTGGATTTGAATGCGATATAATTTAAGCGAGATAAAGGCGGTAATTGAGGATAGACGGTCCATCCGCCCCGAATGTTTTTCCTCTCGAAAAGTGCACAAGGAAATTGTGATGGAATTGTTGGATGCCGCTAAGTGGGCACCAACGCATCGCTACACACAACCATGGAGTTTTATGGTTTTTACAGGTGATGGTTTGAAGAAACTGTCAGAGTTTCAGTCTGAGCTTTACAAGGAAAAAAAGGGTGCTGATTTCAAACAAGAGAAATACGACAAATTGCGTGATCGTCCCTTAATGGCAACTGCTATTATTGGCATTTGTATGAAGCGAGACGAAGCTGAGCGAGACCCAGAAAGCGAAGAACTATCCTCCGTTTCTATGGCTGTGCAAAACATGATGCTGGTAGCAGCGGCTCATGGAATTGGAGCGTTTTGGTCGAGCGGAGGTGTTACATACTGGCCAGAAACAAAGGAGTTTCTGGAGTTGGGCGAGAAAGACAAATTCCTTGGGTTTCTTTACCTCGGCTATCCAAAAGACGGTTGGCCAAGAAAAACGAGAAGAAAACCACAAGAGTATTTTACGGATTGGATTGAAGATTAGATAAACTAGACCTACGAGGTTTCCAAACCGACCAAAGGGAGCTCACCGACAACAGGAGGTAAACCTCGTAGGTCTCATCAACCAAATGCATGTATAAAGAATTTCAAGAAGACAACCTTTCATTAACCGAAGCCAAAGAGGCCGCAGAGCGACTTTCGTTTTATCCTATGATGTTTCAGGCGGCCGTGTCGCTTAATCGGACAGGTATTTTACTGGCGATTGTTGAAGCGGGAAGAAAGGGGATTACATCTGAAGAATTGGCCGAAAAAACAGGAGTTTCTCAGTATGGTGTAGAAACACTTTTAGAGGCAGGTTTAAGCCTTAACTTGGTTAAGTTGATTGAACCCTACAAGTACAAATTGGGCAAAACAGGTTCATTTTGGCTTCGCGATAAGCAGACCGTTGCCAATACAGATTTTGTTCAGGACATCTGCTACAAAGGCACATTTCAATTGGAAGAAGCCATCAAAGAGGAGAAACCCGCAGGACTCCCTGTACTTGGCGACTGGCCAACGATTTACCACGGGCTTTCCAAACTTCCACAGCGAGAAAAAGACAGCTGGTTCAACTTCGACCATCATTATTCCGATCAAGCGTTTCCGCAAGCTCGAGAAGAGGTTTTCAAATTCAAGCCAAAATCCATGTTGGACATTGGCGGAAACACTGGCAAATGGTCTTTCATGTGTGTGGAGAACGACCCAGACGTTCACATGACAATCGTTGATTTACCTAGTCAGACAGGACTGGCAAACCCGCGCATTAAAGAAGCTGGGTTTGAGAACAGAATTTCTACCCACGAGCAGAACGTTTTAGATGCGGATTATCAACTCCCTCAAAACCAAGATGCTGTTTGGATGAGTCAATTCTTGGATTGCTTTTCGCCCGAACAGATTAAGCACATTTTGAGCCATGCCAAAGACGCTTTGAATGACGATGGCCGTGTGTTCATTTTAGAAACATTCTGGGATTTGCAGGATAGTATGACAGCCGCCTACTGCTTGCACGGAACATCGCTGTATTTCACATCCATGGCCAACGGAAACAGCAAGATGTACGATAGCAAACGCATGGCGCAATACGTGGAAGAAGCTGGCTTAGAGGTAGAGAAAATCGTTGAAACGGTAGGGTATTACCACTCACTTATGGTTTGCAAAAAGAAATTGTAATGGGTTGGAAAGACATGTTTAGCGGAGGAGGAAGCTCCAGCATTCCGTGGAGGGAAATGACAACAGAGGCGCAAATTCAAGAGATTGTCGATGCCTCGAACGAAAAACCACAACTCAT
>JBMYXX010000225.1:0-5166 GCA_049608805.1 Flavobacteriales bacterium
ACATTAGAAACTCGAATAGAAAAGCTTGAAAGGAAAAATTCTAATACTTGGTTTTGTCAGCCTGCTCCTTGGTGGGTGTTACCTAGAAGATACCGAGCTTCCTTTTATCGGCTATGAGTATTATCCCACGGAGTTAGGTAAGTATGTAGATTATCAAATTGATTCGGTTTGGCAGGATGACCAAATTGGACCAATCGGTTCTGCTGAAGCACACTATTTTCTTAGAGATTTAAACGAGTCTAATTTTGTGGATGAAGAAGGTAGGCCAGCCATCCGCGTTGAGCGATTTTGGAAGCAAACTGAAGCAGCCGAGTTTACAACGATTAAAGATGTTTGGCACAGAACCAGAACGCCCAAAATTGCCGAGCAAAATGAAGAAAATGTGGTTTTCATTAAGCACAATTTTCCAATTAGAGAAGGTAAAACGTGGGATGGAAATTCTAAGAATACACTGCAAACGCTGCAGCTAATTTATCGGCAAAACAGTATTCCAGAAGTTTGGGACTACGAGTACAGAAATGTGCATGAGCCCTATACCATAAATGGGTTCACTTTCGATTCTACCGTAACCGTGGTTCAGCTCGATAGAACTGCAACTTTAGGCTTAAGTGTGTTTGCTCAAGAAGTTTATGCAAAGGATATTGGCCTTGTGCATAAACAACTCAACATTCATGATATACAATTGCCAACCGCTGGTGATCCGTTGGACACCGATACGTTTGGTTTTCGGTATGAGATGATTGTTACCGATTTCGGAGAATGAAAAAGGTACTTACGTTCATATTGGTGCTGGCCTATGGCCTGTGTAACGGGCAATCCCAACCTAAACAATACTGGATTCAGTTTGCAGATAAAGCAAACTCGCCATTCTCACTAGCAACGCCAACCGAGTTTTTGTCACAGCGAGCGCTTGATAGGAGAACAGCTCAGAATATAGAACTGAATGAAACCGATTTACCTGTAAATCCCGCATATATTCAAGCGGTTTTGGCAGAAGGTGCCGAGTATCTAACGCACTCTAAATGGTTGAATTCGGTTTCGGTTCAAGTCGCTAATCGAGCCATGCTAGATGCAATCACCGCATTACCATTCGTAGTTAATAATACGCCCGTTGGGAAAAGAGATGAATCTGAAGTTGAGTCAGATAAATTGGAGATGGCTACCATCCAGAAAATGGCTTCTGCAATTGAAGACCCAGAAGAAACGTATGGCGCAGCCTTTAATCAGATTGACATGTTGGGCGGAATTAACCTGCACCAAGCTGGCTACACAGGAGAAGGAATGCTCATTGCGGTTTTAGATGCCGGCTTTCCAAGAGTGAACACGCTTTCTGTGTTCGACAGTCTTCACGCAAACAACCGGTTGGTTTCTACTTGGGATTTTGTTGCTCAAAACGATTCTGTTTTTGATGACAGTTCTCACGGACAACTCGTGTTGTCAACCATGGCTTCCTATTCGCCTGGCGTGATGATAGGAACGGCACCAAACGCCAGTTACATTCTTCTAAGAACGGAAGACGCCAGTTCGGAATTTCCAATTGAAGAAGATTATTGGGTTGCTGGTGCAGAATATGCCGATAGCGCTGGCGCGGATATCATAAACTCGTCTCTAGGCTACACAACCTTCTCAAACGCGGCTTACAATCACTCGTATTCAGATATGGATGGCAATACCACGCACGCGGCCATTGGAGCCGATTTTGCGGCTTCTAAAGGAATTCTAGTGGTGAACAGTGCAGGAAACTCCGGCAATGGCTCATGGACATACATTGGTACGCCAGCAGATGGCGATAGCGTTTTAGCCATTGGAGCGGTTGCTCCTAATGGAGCTTATGCAAGCTTTAGCTCAATTGGTCCGTCTGCGGATGGAGACATTAAGCCAAATGTTTGTGCGCAAGGTCAGGGAGCCATAATTATTAGCGAATCAGGAAATCCAATTCCTGGAAATGGGACTTCATTTGCCAGTCCAATTTTGGCAGGAATGGCCGCTTGTTTGTGGCAAGCCAATCCGGAAATGACCAACATGGAGATTTTTCATGCCATTGAAGAAAGCGCTCACCAATACACCAATCCTGATGAGTTTTTTGGTTACGGCATCCCAAATTTCGCCATGGCTAACTTGATTCTATCTGGTTATTCGCCTACGGATATTTCCGAAAGTGAGTTGCTGCCAGTCTTCCCTAATCCGTTTACTAATCAGATTGAGGGCGCTTTTTACTCATCTGCAGACCAAGAAGTTGAAATACGTTTGGTAAACGGCCTTGGGCAAGTGCTAGACAAACTGCAGGGAGAAGCAACCGAAACGCAAGCCGTTCCGTTTCGGTTTAGTGGCCTTGAAAATGTGGCAGAAGGAACCTACTACATTCAAGTACAAGCCGAATGCGGAAAGTACTTGAGTCAGGTGGTTAAGTTGAAGCAGTAATTATTTAATAGGCCTGTTGGACTTCGTGCGGCTCCCATTTCCAGTTTTTCGGAGGAATCAGCCCACAATAAATCGCTCTTATTTCAGCCTCTTCACCACCAGCGTAATCGACTTTGTCACGTTTTCTTTTAGGAATAGAAATGAAGCGTACAAGAAGTTTATCACAATCATGTTCCAATACTTGTGCTTTAGCAGAGATTGTTTTAGATCTCCATCCAAAAAGGGTTCTCCTATCGGCAGCCAAATAGACCATTATTGTATCGGCAACAGGAAAGTAGTTTGATAGACAATCACGAATCGTTGTATCCTTCGGAAAATAAGAACTGATAACGCTGTGCCTTGCTGAATCCGTCAATTCCTTTGTTTTCCAATTGTTAAGGTTATCCCATAGCTTAGTTTCTTTTTCCATTGTATAGCCTAAGTATCTGGCGGCTCGGTCTGAGCCAGTTTGACGTACAACTTTGAGGTAAACACTATCGTTAAGCTGTTTAACGACCTCGGCAAAAACCGTTGATTTCAGGTACCCTTGCAAATGAGGTTTTTGACCATTGTAGCTACGATGAACAATTGTGCCTGGAGAATAAAACTCACGTATTGCCTCAATGGCATTTTTCCATTTGTTCATCCATATTTCCAGATTAATGCTATCCTGACCTGTCGCCTTCTTAAGTTCAATGTCAACGGGTTCATGGTTTAATCGTTGATGGTACCCTCTAAAAATTGCGTCCGACATATTGTCGGGATGTTGATATCCTAAGGATTCTAGTAAACGCCTAAGCTTGCTGTTACCCCAAAGTCCCCAGTTGTTTCTCATCCACATGCCTAGGTTTCTATGATGGCGTCCTGTAGCCTCTCTACGAGGTAAAGTCATGAAGGTGTATTTGGCTGTATCGTCAAATATTTGGTCTAGCTGGATAAAGGCTTCTTCTAAAGATTCTGGTTTGTTGTGACTACCTATAGATATTTGACTGAAACAGGTGGTATTGATGAAAACCAATAAACCTAGAGCCAAATGCTTCATGCCAATTGTTTAAATATTCTCCTTTATACATGCTCTAATCTTTTCGGTCTTTTTCTTTTTGAGCTTTTTCATGCATTCGAAGAGCGGCTGTAAACTGCTTCTTTCTCCAAACGCTTTATCTGCTTTTGCAGAAGGAAATTCAATAATATCTGAGGTCAAATTATCCGAAATAAAACTCCATCCGCCTAACTCAACATCCGAAGAATTGTCATCGCCAATAAGCATGTTTAAATGCGCCATGCCATTTTCGTAATAAACAATCTTACCCTCCATTAAAACTCTGTACGGACGGCCTTTTATAACTCGATACAGCTGGTCCCCGACCTTAAAAGCGTAAACCGTAGTGGCTTTTACTTTGCCTTCATCCCGCTTCTTTACACGGTAATAAAGGTGTAGAGAGCCGAGCGTCCAATCGTAGCCAATAAACTCAAACATCGATTTTCCTTTGCTGGCTTTGTAATCGTCATGCGTCTCATAAATGGTGAGAGAATAATCTTGCTTCGCGAAAGATTGAATAGAAAAAAGCGTGGCAAAAAGAATAGATAAGGTGAATTTCATTGAGGTTGTTTTGAAAGTTGAAATATACCAATTGCAGATTCCGCAGGACAATCTGAATTGCTTTGAAATGCAATGCGCGCATTGCTAACTTAGCGCCAAACTCCAACTTTCTATGCGTTTCAAAAACTTATTAGTCGCTTTCCTTTTAACTTTTTTCATTTCAAACTCCTTCGCGCAGCTAATTAGCTACACAAAGGTCGATTCGTTTTCTGTAGAAAAGCTAGATCAGCGCTGGAAACGAATGGGAATTCCTCAGGTAATTTCTAAGGTTAGAAACGCGGTTGATGTTTACGACATTACATATTATACAACCTACGGAGATGGAAGTCAGGTAGTGGCGTCTGGCTTGTACTTTATGCCAATTCAGCCTAAAAAACCTGCTCCGTTATTGATTTACAACCACGGAACTACAATCCGACCACAAAGGAAATTAGGCTTTAACGGAGAAGATCAAATTTGCCTGATGTTCTCAACGGATGGCTACGCGGTTTGCGAACCCGATTACGTTGGGCTCGGGCACGGAGAAAGAAGACACCTCTACATTCACGCAGATTCTGAAGCCAACGCTGGGATTGACATGATGAAGGCCGTGGTAGAATTAGACAGCTTAATGAAGCTAGAGCGAGACCCAATGATTTTCATTTCGGGCTATTCTCAAGGAGGCCATGCGGCAATGGCTGTGCACAGAAAACTGCAAGAAAAATATGCTGATGAATATACCGTAACTGCTTCTTCGCCCATGTCTGGTCCGTACGATTTAGATGGCGTTCAGGCAGATGTTATGTTTGCCGAATACACGCAGCCGCATTACTTGCCGTATTTGCTTTTGGGTTATAATGAGGTTTACAACATCTTCCCGAAGGAAACTTTCTATCAAGATGTTTTTTCTAAACCGTATGATGAAATTGTTCAGGGTGTTTTCAATGGGAAATACTCGGTAGGAAACATTAACGATACGTTGCCAATTGTACCTAAAGACATGTTGTCTGATAGTTTGGTGAATGAGTTCCAGAATAACCCAGATTTTGAGTTTAAAAAACTACTACAAGAAAATAGCATGGACAATTGGGTGCCAACCAGGCCAATGCAAATTTGCTATTGTACAGGAGACGAAGAGGTAGTTTATACTAATGCTTTAGTGGCTCACGAAGCCATGAAAGAAATGG
>JBMYXX010000226.1:0-5162 GCA_049608805.1 Flavobacteriales bacterium
AGAATGATTGGTTTGGCAGAAAATCATCCTAATGATCCACATCCAAACGATAACCAGTCTCACGATATGGACATTTACATTCGTCTGGCTGGCGATGAACTTTTCGAATACATCAACATTAATAACCCAACTAATTCAGGTGCGCTTCAAGACAAACCGGTTTACACTAACGTAAACAATGGATTGGGCGTTTTTTCTAGCCGTTCTACGGTAGAATTTCCTGCAATGTATCTGTCTGTTACAGCAGGAGAGCAGTTGATAAATGGAACCTATACTTCAGACTTAGGATTTCAAGACGATTGATTATTGGTGTCGTTTTGTCACATGCCATGTCAGGCATTTTGTGATGTTTTTAGCATAAACTGACATAATTTCTTGTAAAACCATTGGTATTTCTGATGGCATGGTCTATGACTATGGGCTTGTCGTAGTGTTTAACAAGAATTCATAAAATCAATATAATGAGTAAGATTATCGGAATAGACTTGGGAACAACCAACTCTTGCGTTTCTGTAATGGAAGGTAACGAGCCAGTTGTAATCCCAAACAGTGAGGGTAGAAGAACCACACCTTCAATTGTTGCCTTTGTAGAAGGTGGCGAGAGAAAAGTAGGAGACCCAGCAAAACGTCAGGCAATTACCAACCCAACAAAGACAATCGCTTCTATTAAGCGTTTCATGGGGTCAAGTTTTGATGAGGTTGCTAAAGAAATTGGTCGCGTTCCTTATGAAGTTGTAAAAGGAAAGAACAACACACCACGTGTTAAGATTGATGACCGCGATTACACACCACAAGAAATTTCTGCAATGGTTCTTCAGAAAATGAAGAAAACTGCCGAAGATTACTTGGGAACTGAAGTAACCGAAGCTGTTGTAACTGTTCCTGCATACTTTAATGATGCACAGCGTCAGGCAACAAAAGAAGCTGGTGAGGTTGCTGGTTTAGCAGTTAAAAGAATAATTAACGAGCCAACTGCTGCGGCTTTGGCTTACGGTCTAGATAAGAAAACAGAAGATTCAACCATTGCTGTTTTTGACCTTGGTGGAGGAACATTCGATATCTCTATTCTTGAATTAGGAGATGGAGTTTTTGAAGTAAAATCTACAAACGGAGATACGCACCTTGGAGGAGACGATTTTGACCAAGTAATCATTGATTGGTTGGCAGATGAGTTCAAGAAAGATGAAGGTCTTGACTTGAAGAAAGACCCAATGGCGCTTCAGCGTTTGAAAGAAGCTGCTGAGAAAGCGAAAATTGAACTTTCAAGTTCAACATCTACAGAAATCAACTTGCCATACATTATGCCTGTTGATGGAATTCCAAAGCACTTGGTAAGAACACTTTCAAGAGCTCAGTTTGAGCAATTGGCAGATAAGCTTATCCAAGCAACGCTTGAACCTTGCAAGAGCGCAATGAAAGATGCCGGACTTTCTAAGTCTGACATTAGCGAAGTAATCTTGGTTGGTGGTTCTACAAGAATCCCAGCTATTCAGAAAGTAGTTGAAGATTTCTTCGGAAAAGCGCCTTCTAAAGGAGTTAACCCAGATGAGGTTGTTGCAGTTGGAGCGGCTATTCAAGGTGGTGTTCTTACAGGAGAGGTGAAAGATGTACTTCTTTTAGATGTAACGCCACTTTCTTTAGGTATCGAAACCATGGGTGGAGTATTCACCAAATTGATTGAGGCGAATACAACTATCCCAACTAAGAAATCGGAGACTTTCTCTACTGCTGCTGACAATCAGCCTTCTGTTGAGTTGCACGTGTTGCAAGGTGAGCGACCAATGGCTGCTCACAACAGAACAATTGGTAAATTCCATTTGAATGATATTCCACCAGCACCAAGAGGAATTCCTCAAATTGAAGTAACGTTTGATATTGATGCCAACGGTATCATCAACGTTTCTGCTACGGACAAAGCAACTGGAAAATCTCAAAACATTAGAATCGAAGCTTCTTCAGGATTGTCTGATGAGGAAATCGAGAAAATGAAGCAAGAAGCAGAAGCAAATGCAGATGCAGATGCTAAAGCGAAAGAAGAGGTTGAGAAAGTGAACGCAGCCGATCAAATGATTTTCCAAACAGAAAAGCAATTGAAAGAGTTTGGCGAGAAGCTTCCAGCTGAGAAAAAAGAGCCAATTGAAGCTGCATTAGCAGAATTGAAAACAGCTCACGAATCGAAAGATTTAGCTGCAATTGATGCCGCATTGGAGACAATGAACACGGCTTGGCAAGCTGCTTCTCAAGAGATGTATGCTGCAACTCAAGAAGCTCAGGGCGGACAAGCTGGACCAGATGCTGGTGCACAAGGAGCTCAAGGTGGAGATGACGAAGTAACAGATGTTGACTTCGAAGAAGTAAAAGAGGAAGAAGCGAAGTAAGTTTCTTTTTCAGTGATAGGTTGAAAGCCGCTCCGAGAAATCGGAGCGGCTTTTTTATGTCTAAAGTTGAGATGCCTCTATCGCGATGATTTCCTAGCTATAGACACGGAAAGCACTAAATGTACCGCATCTGTCATTCCGAGTAGGCGAGGAATCTGGATTGAGTTAATTCTGAATTAATAACGCATTACGCGAATGCAAATTGAGACCCCTCGTTCCTCGGGGTGACAAACGAGATCCAGCTTCACTCCAAATCGTTGGACAACTTAGTTATTCGGAACACCGTTAAACATTTCACGCGGTAGGGCAAACTCTTCAATCCATTGACGGTTTTCTTCTCGGTTCTTGATAAGAATCAAAGAAACCTGGTCAACGTAAATTGGAACCCATTCTGGGTCTTGTGCTTTCCCAATTAGAAATGGCTGTGCCCAAGGCGTGTTGTCATGCCTGTAAAACACAATTAGATTGATGCCGTATTCCTCGCTTTTTTGCTTCCAGATAACTTCGTTTTCCTGCATCGGTTTATAAATGGAGTCGAAGAAAGCTACCGAGTAGGCCTCCGGACGATTATCCACAAATACTTTTTCCTTATCGTGTAAATGATAAATCAGATAACCGCCAAAATCGTAGTTGTTGAAGATTTTGCCTGGGATATTATTGGAACGAATAAACTCTCCACAGCCGTTAATTCCTTCAATCAAACCTAATTTTTCGTAGCCTTTTCTTGCTGATGCATATGTGCCTTTCAATGGAATGAAAATCACAAGAAACGCCATTCCTAAATAGGGCAGATACTTGAGTGTAGCATCTTTAGTCTTATAGTTAAATCCTTCAATCCAATGATTAAGAACGGCTGATACTAACGGAATGAAAAAGAAGGCAAAAAGCGGAATTCCCCGGACGGCCACCGTGGCAAGAATCAAGAAGGTAAGTCCGAGTAAAATTTCTGGAAGGTGTTGCTTCCAAAAACCTTTCACAAACAGATAGCCTATTAGAAAGAGAGTCAAAATGCCAAATAATTCGAAATGGTAGAACTCGGGATTAGCAAAACGGTCGTGCATAAAAAACAGCGTTTGGTTTTCTGCAACCATGTAGCCGTATTCGGTGAAAATGGAAAGTGGAGCTAACAGCCCTTTATGCAAATGAGGATTGACTAAGCTTACTAGAATCAAACCCGAAACAAGCATCAATAACTGCTTGCTTTCAGTTTTTTTCTGCACAACACTTTCAAGCCAAAAAGCGCCAGCTACAATAATTCCAAGAAAGAAGAAAATGTGCATGTTTACCCACAAAACTTGCAAAATCAACAAAGGAATTGCTAGTTTTTTAATACTAATTTGTTGCGCTCTGAACTTTGCAAACAACAGGTAATATCCTGCAAGCAGCGCATAACTAATTCCTTCTGGTCTTACCTCAACTCGGTAGGCAACCAACGGTACAATTGCAATTATGGAAAGGCTTACTACGGCTACGTGATTTTTAACTCGCGCAGCCATTCCCATAAATAGAAAGGCAAGAATGGTAAGCAAAACGTAAAGTGCTGAAAGACCTTCGAAGCCCGCAATTTTATGAACCAAGTAGAACACCACCCCTGAACCCCAATGATGGTTAATGAACTCGTGGTTTTGTTCCGTAAAAGAGAAGTGATTTGAATAGAGAACGTCCCAAGAACCATTTAGAACCAATTCGCCATTAACTATATGACGTCCTAAATCCGCAGTTGAAAGGTTAATCGGTTTCGCAAAAAAGAATGCGATGTAAATCGTTAATAGAATCGCAAGGATTCCGATTGCTTTATTGCCGTTTGCTGTTTTTGCCACGGTTAAACTTAAGAGTTTACTTCAAAAGAAAACCCTGACTTACGGTTGTAAATCAGGGTTTAACTAAATGTAATTCGTGTTTAGCCGTTCATAGAAATCAAGAATTCCTCATTGCTGCGTGTTCCAGCCATTCTATCTCGTAGGAATTCCATTGCTTCAACAGGAGTCATATCTGCCAAGTGATTACGCAGAATCCAGATTCGCTGCAGCGCTTCTTTATCCATAAGTAAATCATCTCTACGTGTGCTGGACGATACAATGTCAATAGCTGGGTAGATACGTTTGTTGGAGATTTTTCTATCCAACTGAAGTTCCATGTTACCCGTTCCTTTGAATTCCTCAAAGATTACCTCGTCCATTTTAGAACCAGTTTCGGTAAGTGCGGTTGCAAGAATAGTTAACGAACCACCTTTTTCAATTTTCCTTGCAGCTCCGAAGAAACGCTTTGGTTTGTGCAAAGCATTAGCATCAACACCACCAGAAAGAATTTTTCCAGATGCTGGCTGAACCGTGTTGTAAGCTCTCGCCAAACGCGTAATACTATCCAATAGAATTACCACATCGTGGCCACATTCTACAAGTCTTTTCGCTTTTTCAAGAACGATATTGGCAATTTTCACATGCTTGTCAGCAGGCTCGTCAAACGTTGAAGCAATTACTTCAGCGTTTACACTTCTTGCCATATCTGTTACTTCCTCAGGACGCTCGTCAATGAGAAGAATAATCATGTAAACCTCAGGATGATTTTCAGCAATGGCATTTGCCACTTCCTTTAAAAGAACCGTTTTACCCGTTTTAGGCTGTGCTACAATCAAACCACGCTGTCCCTTACCAATCGGAGCAAACATGTCCATAACCCGAGGAGAAATATCTGCTTTTGCTCCTGGAGCAATGTTGAATTTTTCCTGTGGGAATAGGGGAGTAAGGTGCTCAAAAGAAACACGGTCTCTCACGTAACCTGGGT
>JBMYXX010000227.1:0-5149 GCA_049608805.1 Flavobacteriales bacterium
CATATATCGCACAAGTACCCGTTGGTGATAAAGGTTTTTGATCCGTTAACTAAATAGTGGTCGCCTTTATCCTCGGCAGTACATTTCATTCCTTGCAAGTCGCTACCAGCTGCTGGTTCTGTCATGGCAACGGCCGCAATTGCCTCACCAGAAACCATTTTCGGACACCACTTCTGCTTCATTTCCTCACTTCCAAAATCGAGGATGTATGGCAAAACAATATCGCTATGAAGCGGATAACCAACTGCGGGTCCAGCAACTCCTGCTCTGCTTAACTCTTCAGCAAAAATGGCGTTGTACCTAAAATCTGTAATTCCAAGTCCACCATATTCTTCTGGAACCTGCATACACAAGAATCCGTTCTCGCCAATTGTAGTCCAGCTCTCTTTGCTTACCATGTGGTTCTTTTCCCACTCAGCATTGTGCGGTACAATTTCTTGCGCAATAAAATCTCTAACAGATTGCTGGAACATTTTGTGCTCCTCAGTTAGCATTGGTCTTTCAATAAATTCGGTCATGGTGTTGCAGTTGTATAATGGTTGTCAAAACTAATGGATAGCCCGATAATTTTATCGAGTAAAAACCCAAGTTGAATCGTCAGACAAATCTTGGGTAAAACGGTAACCTCCGTCAGTAAATCCCTTTAAATCTTCGGCATTATTAATTCCGTTTCTAAGAATGTAGCCAGCCATCATTCCTCTTGCCTGTTTGGCATAGAGAAAAATAACTTTTAGCTGTCCGTTTTTCATGTCTTTGAAAACGGGCGTTATCATTTTTGCATTAAGTTTCTTAGTGTTTACGGCTTTAAAATATTCGCCACTAGCTAGGTTGCATAACACATCGTTACCAGATTCTTCTAAAGCTGTATTTAAACGATTGGTTACCTCATCTCCCCAAAACTCATACAAGTTCTTCTTTCCACGCACAGAAAGTTTAGTGCCCATTTCTAATCGGTACGGTTTTATCAAATCTAACGGACGAAGTAACCCATGCAGGCCACTCAAAATTCTAAGATGATTCTGAGCAAAGGTTAACTCACCAGCAGTGAGTTGGTCATTTTTCATGCCTTGATAAACATCTCCTTTAAAGGCTAACACAGCTTGACGCAACTCGCCTTCGGTAAAATCCTCAGTCCAATTCTCGTAACGTTCTGCATTTAGATTAGTGAGGTTGTCACTCAAACTCATCATTTCGCTAATCTTATTCTTCGATGTTTTCTGCAGCTTGTTTATTAGCTGAGCCGACCTATCTAACCCTTCTGGAATTGTAAATTCCTCGGTACAAACATCTGTTTGATAATCCAGCTTTTTTGCTGGAGATAAAACTGTAATCATGCGTTCAATTTAATCCGCCAAGCGGGAATTCTTTTAAAGCACTTTTAGCAACAAGGTTAGCCTCAAATGCAGTTAACAAAAATATATTTTGGCAAGATGCCTCAGGTCAATAACCGAATATTCTTTTGCTAGCTGTAACTTAGCTAGAGTTATGAGCATCATCGATATTGATTTTAATGCCCTGTTCCTACAGATATTAAAGGGTGCAGCGGTGCTATTTGTTCTTTACATTTTCGTTTTAATAGCACTTAGGCTCTCTAACTATTACAAGATTACCCAATGCCCTGATTGTGGTGGTAGATTAAAACGCTCGCATAGAAGCTCGTCAGACAGAATAATTCGCACATTTTCTTTTGGAATTCTACCCATAAAAAGATACCGTTGTTACACATGCTATTGGGAGGGCGCAGCACTTGTTTTTAAACAATCTAAACAATCCAATACGCTTGCAGAAACTGAATCTCCAGAAACGGAATAACTAGAATTACAACGTATTGATGTTCAACAATCATAACGTTCGCGTTAGCGAGAAAGCTAAACTTGGACAGAACGTGCGTATTGGCGACAATACCGTGATTTACGATAATGTGATTATTGGCGACAACTGCACCATAGCCAACAATTGCACCATTGGCGAACCAACTTCTGCGTTTTATTCCAATTCTGATTACGACAATAAACCAACCAAAATTGGTGCTAATGCACTTATTCGCAGTGGGTCAATAATATATAGTGGAACAAGCATTGGAGATGGTTTAGAAACCGGCCACCGTTGCATTATTCGAGAAGAAACTGTGATTGGAAACAATTGCAGAATTGGCTCAATGTGCGATTTGCAAGGCCACCTCGCACTTGGTAATTACTGTAACCTGCACAGCAGCGTTCATTTATGCCAGCACAGCAAACTGGGAGATTACGTTTTTCTGTACCCTTTTGCTGTTTTAGCCAACGACAAGTATCCGCCAACTGAGGTTGTAGTTGGGCCAAAAATTGGCAGTCATTCTCAAATAGGTGCGCATGCCACCATTATTGGAGACATTACCGTTGGAGAGCACTGTTTGATTGGCGCAAACAGTACGCTATCTAAAAACACTCAAGACTATTCTTTGGTCGTTGGTTCTCCAGGAAAACACGTTGCTGATGTGAGAGAAATAACCTCTGAAGAAGGCAAAAAGCTCTATCCTTGGAGTGCTAGATTCTCTCGCGGAATGCCTTGGAAAGAGGATTAATATCGATTCGATTAGACCTATTTTCTGTTAGCATCTTTTCATAAAAGATTTTGCTCTCGCCTTATGCTGAACATACTTTTGGAGTCGTGGACAACAACGGCTTACTTGAGGAAATAATGACGGAAGTAGAAAGCCTCAACAAGTCTATTGCAGAACTTTGTCCGGAACTCATTTCTACCAGTTTGCTCCCTTCCATTAAAGAACAATCTGATGACATTAGTCATTTGATTGAGCATAGGATTGAGCTTCTTAAGGAACACTCGGCCGAAGAGAAATCTGAAAAAAGTAATTGAATGTTTGATAAAATGAAACAGCTCCAACAAATGAAGGAGCAAATGGATGTTGCAAAAGAACGTATGAATGACATCTCTGTAAAAGGCGAATGTCAAGGCGTTACCGTTGTTTCAAACGCAAACAGGAAGATTACTGAAGTGATTATTCCAGAAGAGATTTATTCTAACTCCTCGGGAGAAGAAATTGCCGAACTAATTACAATTGCCACAAACAAGGCTTTGGAAAGTGCAGAAGGTGTTTTTGAGTCTGAAATGCGCGGAATGGCTGGGGGTTTAATGGGCGGACTCGGCTTTTAACGACCTCCTCCGCCCATTGAGGTATTAACCTCTCCCACCAATTACAATGCTATAGATGTGATGATGAATGCAACTGTCAATGCTCCTAATCCGAGCATGTGTAGAAATCTTGCTGATATAGTTTTCATGGCTTTGGATTTTAGTTTGGTTTGGAATAAACCACTACCGTGCCAAAGACTGTAAAACGAAATTGTTAGAAAGGAAAAACCTGACTTAGTCCAACGCCTTTTCTATGCTTGACCAAATCAATTCTGAACTGCGTTCCCAAGTAAAATAACTTGCTCTTTCTACACCTTTGTTAATGAGAGTTGTTCTCAAGTTTTGGTCTGCAGAAAGCTGAAGCATTGCGGCCGATATTTCTGAGCTAATGGTTGGATTCACCAAAATTGCCGCGTCTGCAGCAACCTCTGGCATACTTGTAACATTTGAGGTAATTACTGGAACCTGTGCCTGAAACGATTCAATAATCGGCACACCAAATCCTTCAAACGTTGAAACGTACAAGTTGGCTACAGCAGAACCCATAAGCGAATTGAGGTCTTCGTCTGAAACACGGCCAGTAAAGACGACTTCGTCCTTAAACTTCATTTTGTCTAATGCGGCTTGCATGGAGCTTGTCCACCACTTCTTATTGCCAACAAGAATAAACTGATGCAGATTAGAATTTTGGGTTCTGAACTGGTCATAAGCCGCTAACATGCGCTCAATGTTTTTTCTCTGATGAATGGCGCCAACATAAATGAAATACGGCTTTCCGTTAGACCACTTTTCTCTTACGCTTTGCTTTTCAGGCTCTTGTAATGGTTTAAAACGTTCTGAAACTCCGTTATAAACCACATCAATTTTATCCGATTCTACTTTATACAAATCGGATATATCAGCTTTAGAAAACTCCGAAACTGTAGCTATTCTATGCGCTTTGGCCGCGTATTTAGGAAAGTATCGATTGTAAAACCAAGCATGAGACTTGGCCAAATCGCCAGGGTTGTGGAAGAAATTCAAATCGTGAATAACTGGTAGGCTTTTCACATCAGAATTCAGCGACAGAAAACCATCTGGAGACAGAAACAAATCTGGCTTCAACTTTCTGAGCACTTTAGGTAAGGAAACCTCAAACCAAACATGCCACAGCACTGGGTGCCGAGATGGCGGTCCAACCACAATTGGAGTTACGTTCTTAGAAAAAATGAATTCCTCAGAATACGGCCGATCAAACAAAAAGAAAAACTCATGCTCCGGGTGGCTTTGAGTAATCCGCCTCAGCGTTTCAGCGGTAAATCGCCCAAGACCCTCTAATCGGTCCTTCAATAAAAGCCTAGTGTTTACAGCAATTCGCACGCTGGCAATGTAATAAAAGCCACTTACCTACGGTTAAGCAACTCGGCATTGTACTACATTTGCTCGCGACCATGCAAAGGAAATTCCTCTCAAACCTTGCGTTTCTATTATTTCTGAACCTGCTGGTCAAGCCGTTTTGGATTTTTGGAATTGATAGAGCCGTTCAGAACGAAGTTGGCGCAGCGGCTTATGGTTCTTACTTCGCACTATTCAACTTTGCGTTTATCCTCAACGTTTTTCTCGATTTAGGAATCAGCAATTTCAATAATCGTAACGTTTCTCAGCACGAACAGCTTTTAGGAAAGTACTTTCCTAGGATTGTAGCCTTGCGCTTTCTTCTGGCAATAGGCTACTTAATTGTTTGCCTTTCGGTTGGGTTGATGCTAGGCTATTCGCAACATCAAATGATGATGTTGGGCTTGCTCTGTTTTAACCAGTTTCTGCTCTCCTCTATTCTGTTTCTCCGTTCAAACATAGCAGGGTTGCAGCTTTTTAAGCTAGACAGCCTTGTATCTATAATGGATAGACTACTGATGATTTTAAGTTGTGGCTGGATTCTCTTCTTCATGGCTAGAGACTCTCCTTTTCAGATTGAATGGTTTGTGTACCTACAAACCTTCTCTTATGTGGCAACGGCCTTCTTGGCTTTTGCAATTGT
>JBMYXX010000228.1:0-5134 GCA_049608805.1 Flavobacteriales bacterium
TTTTACGCATGTTTTTAAGCGAGATTCTGCTGGCGGTGAGGTTAGCAACACATCCGTTTGCAAACTCAATTCTGGCATTGGCAATGTCTGGCGTAGAGCTTACCACAGCCACGCCACTGGCACTAATTCTTTTTACTGGTGATTTAACGATGCTAAGCACAATGTCGATGTCGTGAATCATCAAGTCCATAACAACCGGAACATCAGTTCCGCGCGGATTAAACTGCGCTAATCTGTGACTTTCAATAAACATAGGTTGGTTAATGAAAGGCTTGCTGGCTATAAACGCTGGGTTAAACCGTTCTACGTGCCCAATTTGAACTTTAACGTTGGCTTCGTGCGCCAATTTCATCAGGCTTTCGGCCTCTTCTGGCGTGTTTGTAACAGGCTTTTCAATGAAAACATGCTTAGACTTTCGCAAGGCAACAGAGGCACATTCGTAATGAGATAGGGTAGGAGTTACCACATCAACCACATCTACAGCATCAATCAATGCTTCAATGCTGCTAAAAGCTTCAATGCCAAATTCTTGCTTGGTAAACGAAGCCTGATCAGGGTCTGGGTCGTAAAACCCAACAAGATTATATCCCTCAGTTTCGGAAAGTAACTTTAAATGAATCTTTCCAAGATGACCAGCTCCTAGAACTCCAACCTTCAAATCTGTCATTGAATTTTTTGACTTAAATATCAATTCGTACAGGTTGCAAATTATTACATTTAGCTGCCTCAAAAATTGGCGCCAAATTCTCTTTTCAACATTCAAAACTTAACATCGTAATTGATTAAAGATTCGCATAAACAGCAAGGAAACCGCAGAAAGCTGGTTGCACTTTTAAAGGAGAAAGGCATTGTAAATGAGACAGTGCTTACTGCCATTGGTAAAGTACCAAGACATCTTTTTCTGAATAGTGCTTTTGAGCAATTTGCTTATGAGGATAGACCGTTTGCCATTGGTGCCGAACAGACTATTTCTCAGCCATATACGGTTGCGGTGCAGAGCGAACTTCTAAACATTACCAAAGGGATGAAGGTGCTTGAAATTGGTACTGGTTCTGGTTATCAGGCGGCTGTTTTGTACGAAATGGGAGCCAAGGTTTTTACAATAGAAAGAATCAAAGAGCTTTTTGACCGTACAGGAAAATTGTTGCCCAAGCTTGGGTATAAGGTGAAAACGTTTTTTGGAGACGGAAACCTGGGTGTTCCGAACTGGGCTCCGTACGATAGGATTATAATTACTGCTGGTGCGCCAATTGTACCAGACGGGCTTTTAAGTCAGCTTAAAACAGGTGGAATTATGGTTATTCCGCTTACCAATGGCGATGACGAAATAATGAAAACCATCACCAAAAAAGAAGATGGTTCTTTAGAAGTAAACGAGCACGGAACGTTTCGGTTTGTGCCTATGCTTGAGAATAAGAAAGTTTAGAAACTTATCGGTTTAGCGCCCGGTCTACATCGCGCTGAATGTCTCTGTCTTTAATTCCGTCACGTTTATCGTGAATCTTTTTACCCTTAGCCAAAGCGATGTTTAGCTTGGCGTGGCCACTATCTGATATAAAGAGCCGAGTAGGGATAATGGTTAATCCTTTGTCTTTAAGCTTTCCCTTCAGCTTCTTAAGCTCCTGCTTGTTTAGCAACAGTTTACGCTGCCTTTTTGGTTCATGATTGTTGTACGTTCCTTGCTCGTAATGCGCTATGTGCATGTTTAGCACAAACAGTTCGTCTCCAACAAAGGCACAATATCCTTCAGTAATACTCACGTCCTTATTTCGGATGCTCTTAATTTCGGTTCCAAAAAGTTGGAGCCCAGCCGTGTACTTATCTATGAAGGCAAACTCGTACTTCGCCTTGCGATTTGTGTCCATAACTTCCATCAGTCTTCTGCCTCGTCTTCTCTTACAATCTTCTTAATTCCATCAACCTTTTTAAGGTTGGCCATTAGGTTGTTTAGGTGATGAATGCCTTCAACCAAAACCTTAATGTGACCTTCGAAAACACCATCATTACTTTTGAAAGCAATACTTTTCATGTCTACGTTTAAGTCAGTGGAAATCACCGTGGTAATGGCGTTAACCAATCCAACATCATCAATGCCGGTAATTAGAATTCCGGTAGCAAAAGCGGTGTGGTCTTCTTTGCTTGCCCAAGCTGCAGGAACCACTCTGTAAGCGTAGTTACTTCTAATATGAATGGCATTAGGACAAGCCGTTCTGTGAATTTTAATTCCCTCGTTAATCGTTACAAAACCGAAAACATCATCGCCAGGAATTGGGCTACAACACTTGGCCATTACGTAGTCCATTTTTTGGCTTTCATCACCAATAACAAGCGTGTCTCCTTTGTCTTTTGGTTTAGGCCGAGGAGCAGGTTTTTCGGTTGCTCCGGTACTGCTGCCAGAAATTCTATTTCTGAGAACGTTGTACCATTTTGATGCGTTTTTAGTGTCTTGTATGTACGCCTTAATCTCCTTAAACTCAATGGTCTTATTTGCAATTCTGATAAACAGCTCTTGGCTTGTTTGAAGTCTAAAATGCCGATGCATTCTGTCAATCAATTCCCGATCCATTGGGACTTTCATATTCTTGAGTTTTCGTTCAAGAATTTCTTTTCCATCAGCAGCAATTCTGCGTTTTTCCTCTTTTAAAGCTTGCTTAATTTTTGATTTGGCCTTGGCTGTTACCACAAACCCAAGCCAATCTTCTTTTGGACTTTGCTTATTGCTTGTTAAAACCTCTACCTGGTCGCCACTTTTTAAGTTGTAGCTAAGCGGATAGAGTTTGCCATTTACCTTGGCTCCAATGCAGCGCATGCCAACCTCGGTATGAATTTCAAATGCAAAATCTAGAGAAGTAGCCGCTGCTGGCAGTGTTTTTACTTCGCCCGTAGGCGTGAAAACAAAAATCTCATCTGAGAACAGATTGAGTTTAAAGTCATCTATAAAATCAATGGCATTGGGGTCTGGACTTTCCAGTACTTCCCTAATTTGATTTAACCAATTGTCAAAGCCGCTTTCGCCTTGTCCTCCATCTTTACCAGAGCTCTTGTATTTCCAGTGTGCCGCTAATCCCTTCTCGGCAACTTCGTCCATTCGTTTGGTTCTAATTTGAACCTCAACCCACTTACCACTTTCGCTCATAACGGTGGTGTGTAAAGACTCGTAACCATTTGATTTGGGCTGACTTACCCAATCTCTAAACCGCCCTGGATTGGGGACGTAATGATCCGTTACAATGGAATAAGTTTGCCATGTGTCTGACTTCTCATTTTCCATTTTGGTGCTGAGAATAATGCGAATGGCAAAAATGTCGTAAACCTCTTCGAACGGAACTCCTTGCTTTTTCATTTTACGAGCAATGGAATACACCGATTTGGTTCGTCCTTTTATCTCGTAATCAATTCCAGCCTCGTTAAGGGAGTTAATAATTGGGAAACTGAATTTATTGATGAAACGCGTCCGCTTTCGTTTCGAATCGGCCAGTTTGGTTACAATCTCCTCATACAACTCTGGCTCAATGTATTTGAAGGATAAATCTTCGAGCTCGGTTTTAATGGCGTAAAGCCCCAACCTGTGTGCCAGTGGAGCATAAATGAACATGGTTTCCGAAGCAATTTTAAGTTGCTTGTCTCTACGCATAGAATCCAACGTTCTCATGTTGTGCAACCTATCTGCCAACTTGATAAGAATTACGCGGATGTCGCTGCTCATGGTAAGCAACATCTTCCTGAAATTCTCTGCTTGCAGGCTCTTGTCTTCCTTAATGTCTAGAACGCCAGAGAGTTTGGTAAGGCCATCAATAATTTGAGAAACCTTATCGCCAAACATTCTGCGCATATCCTCAATGGTGAGGTCAGTATCCTCAACCGTATCGTGCAAAAGCGCACAAACAATAGACTTTGCGCCAAGACCAATTTCTGAAGTAACAATCTCAGCAACAGCAATTGGATGATAGATGTAAGGTTCGCCAGACTTTCTGCGCATGTCCTTGTGCGCATCTAGTGCAACGTCAAACGCTTTGCGAATCATTTTCAAGTCTCCCTTTGCTTCATGACGCTTTGTAGAGCGTAGAAGCTTTTTGTAGGCTTTAAGAATATCCTGCTTTTCCTTTTCAGGGTCTATATCTGGCATCTTATCGGACATATTTCAAAGTTACTTAGCCTCTTTGGGGTAGGCAATACTTTGGAGTACCTTATTTTGGTCAAGTATTACATTTACCGAAACGACAATTATTAGCATGGCGCAACAGACAAAACCAAGGTTATCCTTCTGGCAAATATGGAACATGAGTTTTGGGTTCCTTGGAATTCAATTCGGATTTGCCTTGCAAGGCGGAAATATGAGTCGAATTTTTCAAACACTTGGTGCCGGAAAAGATGAAATTCCGTTGCTCTGGATTGCAGCTCCGTTAACAGGATTGCTGGTTCAACCAATTATTGGCTATCTGAGCGATAAAACGTGGCATGTTAAACTGGGTAGAAGAAGACCTTACTTTTTGCTTGGAGCTATTCTGAGCACAATAACGCTGATTTTTGTGCCGCATTCTCCGCAGTTGTGGGTTGCTGCTGGTTGTTTGTGGATGCTTGATGCTTCGATAAACATTAGCATGGAGCCGTTTAGAGCCTTGGTAGCCGACAAACTACCAGACGACCAACGGAGTTACGGGTTTGTAATTCAAACCTTGATAATTGGTATTGGAACTTGGGTTGCCAGCAATTTACCTTGGATGGTAAGTCTGTTTGGTGTGAGTAACGAAGCTGCCGAAGGTGTTGTTCCAGACACGGTTAAAGTGGCATTTTCTATTGGCGCAGTTGTGTTTTTGGCTTCGGTCTTGTTCACCATTGTTACAACTTCTGAGTACCCGCCAGAGGATATGGAAGCATTTGAAAAGGAAAAAGCCAATAGCGGATTTCTTGACGGATTACGAGAGATTTTTGGCAACATAGCCGGCATGCCAACCGTGATGAAGAAACTCGGCTTAGTTCAATTTTTCTCTTGGTTCGCATTTTTTACCATGTGGAGTTTTGCCACGCCAGCCTTAACTGAACATGTTTTTAATACACCAGACCCAGCAAGCATCCAGTATCAAGAATCTGCCAACTTGGTGAGTTCATACATGGGAACATACGGTTTGTCTTC
>JBMYXX010000229.1:0-5076 GCA_049608805.1 Flavobacteriales bacterium
GGCTGGGGTGGCGTATGCGCTCGGAATGTATTTCCGAGAGAAGCGTACAGCCGAAATGCTTGTTTGGATGGTGCGTGGATTGGCCGCTGTGCGCGGAACGGTCATCTTTATTCTGGTTGTGTTACTGATTGGCCCACTCATTAAATCGACTACAAAAAGAACAGAGAAACCGATTGTAGTTATCGCTCAGGATAACTCTTCCAGTATCCCCCTTAACAGCGATAGCGCGTTTTATAAGACTGAATACCTAGCTGACTTAGCCAAGTTGCGCTCGAGCCTCTCGGCCGATTATGAAGTAAAGAGCTACGTTTTTGGGAGTGCCGTGAACGAATCAGACCCCGATAACTATCGGGGCGATTTCTTGGATGGCAGAACTGATATGTCTGATTTGTTTGAAGAATTGGATAACGTTTACGCCAACCGAAATGTAGGCGCGGTTATTCTCGCTTCGGATGGCTTGTACAATCGAGGCCGCGACCCGATTTACAGTCCGTTGCACTTAAACGCGCCCATCTATTCGGTTGCGCTTGGAGACACTTCCATAAAGCGAGATGTGATTCTGAAAAAGGTTGATCACAACCGCTATGCGTATTTGGGCAATGAGTTTCCTGTAGATATTACCATTGAGGCTGAGAAGTTTCAAGACAAGAGCGTTACGGTTCAACTTTCCGGAGAGAACGGTATTCTGTGGGAAAAGCGCATCAACATCAACAGTAATTCGTTTAGAAAAGTGTTGTCGGCCAAGCTGAAAGCTGAAGCGCCAGGACTGAATAGAATTAGAGCAAGTGTGAGTGTTTTAAATGGAGAACTTTCGCGAAGCAATAACACACAAGATTTCTTTGTAGAGGTGCTGGATGGAAGACAGAAAGTGCTCATTCTGGCGGCTAATCCGCATCCAGATATTGCGGCAGTAAAACGAAGTATTAGTGGTAACGATAATTACGAAGTTGATGCTTTTGTTATAGGTGAAAAGGAGTTCAATACAGACCAATACGACCTGATTATTCTGCATCAATTGCCACAAGCTGGCGGAAGAGGTAGAACCGAAATGGACAAGGTTCGAGCCTCAACTGTTCCTGTTTTTTGCATTGTAGGCGGTAAGACCGATTTGCGCTGGTTTAACGATATGAACTTCGGATTGCAGATAAAAGCGGCTCGTCAATCCAAAAATCAGGTGCTACCTGTTTTTGCAAAAGGCTTTTCTCTTTTTACGTTGGATGAAAATGTGCGTAGAATGCTTCAGCGTTACCCGCCACTCAACGCACCGTTTGGAGAGTATTCGGCAAATGGTTCAGCGCAAACTTTATTTAACCAACGGATTGGAAATGTAGAAACGGAAAATCCGCTGTTGCTTTTCAACGATAATTCTGGAAGAAAGTCGGGAGTGCTTGTTGGCGATGGAATTTGGAGATGGCGAATTCGAGATTTTGAGGAGAATGGCTCGCATGAAATCTTTGATGGAATGCTCTCCAAAGTGGTGCAATTCCTTGCGCTCAAAACCGATAAGAGTTTGTTCCGAGTGAACACCAAAAACCGTTATCACGAAGATGAAGCGGTGGTGTTTAATGCAGAACTCTATAACGAAACGTACGAGCCTATTAATGAACCAGAGGTTGACCTTACAATCACCGATGAGGAAGGAAAGGTTTACGATTACAAATTCAATCGTACCGATAACGCCTACCGCTTGAACACTGGAAGCTTCAAAGAAGGAAACTACCGTTACAAGGCGCAGGTTTCCAACGGAGCTAAAGTGTCTGAAAGCAAAGGGCAGTTTATGGTTGCGGCTCTCAAATTGGAAACTACGCGTACAACTGCAGACCATGGTTTAATGCACAAACTGGCCAATGGTTCTGGCGGGGAACTTTTCTACCCACGTGAGTTAGAAAAGCTGGCTGAAGCCATCAAATCACGAGACGATATTCGGAACGTGGTTTACGAACAAACTTGGTTCAAAGAAGCGATTCATTTAAAGTGGCTATTCTTCATTATTCTCGCCTTCCTCAGTCTTGAGTGGTTTGTTAGAAAACGGAACGGGGCTTATTGAACCGCTAGGTTTAAAATACGCAAAGGTCTTGCTGATTGGTTAGTTGAGACCACCTTGCAGACAGTAGTTTGGCGTAGTCAGTATGGAAAAGACCATAATTGCCTAAGGCATACCCGTCATTAGCTTCGACCAAAAGAAACTCACCTTTGTCAGTTAGACCAAAATCTAGTGAGTAACCTGCTGGCGCACTTTCATATGCGGACACAGCTTCCTCAATAATTTGAGGGTTATAGTTGCAGCGCCAATCGCCCTTGTAACTCTTAACTCCTACAACTTTGCCGTATCTAATGAAAGCTCGCCATTCCGCAACAAAATTCTTAGGCTGGGAAACCCAGACAGGTGTATTCATGTTTTGATCTCCGCATCCTATCAAATCAGATATTCCCTTAATGTAACGGCCTGTGAATTTTTTCGAAAGCCCCTTTGGTTTAACAAAAACATTCCAATTACTAGGGTTGTTTGCAATTTCATTAATTGTGGATTCCCAAGTCTTTCTTCCTAAGAAAGGCTCTAACTCCGTAGGGTAATCCAATGCCGCTGGAATTTGAATCTCCAATTTTTCAAGGGCATCGTGAATAAACTGAATTCCTCCAAGAAAGACATGGTCTTCTGAGATTTCGAGCTGTTCGAAATCTTCTACTTCAATAATCTCGAATCCCATGTGGTAAAAACCCTCTAGTCCAACATAGAAGCTAATGTTCGTTGGGTCACCAAGTTTGAATTTTTCCGTATACAGTCGCATGATAGGAAACAAAGTTGAACAATAACTCTGGTTCTTAAGGGTTTATTTAACGGTCACACTCAATTCCTTCACATTTCCAACCTTATCGGTGGCTATAATTCTAAAGGTATTCAGTCCCTTGGTCATCCCTTCATCCTTCACATAATAGAGAAGGTCATTCTTTGGGTCGAATTCAAGTAAAACCCATTTTCCGTTGAGAGTTCCAGAATAAGAACGAATGCCTGATAGGTCATCTTCCATATGGAATTTGAGCGTGTCAATTCCAGCGGTTGAAGTTTGGTCGCGGAAATTCTTAGGTCGGAGAATAGGAGCGAGGCTGTCTAACATCACAGCATAATCCCCAAAAGAGCGAGTTGTGGCAGTCATCCAATTCCATTTTACGGAACCGCCTTCCGCAATGGGATTTCCTTTCCTGTCGAAAGAAACCATCACAGCTTTTGATGCCGCGGCTTCCGAAACCTTATCCAGTTTGATGGAAACGGTCATGGATTTATGAAGCGGTGTGTCGGTCAGTTTTCCAATGGAATGAACGGGTGAAATGCAATCATCACAAGCTGGGTTCAAGTCATATTTGAACTTGAGTGTGTCGTACAAACAACCATTCGGAATATTCACACGAACTGAGTTGTTGGTGAATGAATTATCCTGTTTTGGAGGAAAAATGTCGGTGATGTTTTCCTTGGAAGAAAGGGAGGCACCTTTTCCTTCTTGTCCCAAAATGGTGAATGCAATTTTGGATGTGTTACCAGCATGGTCTAACACATCTACTTCAACGTTGTAGGTTTTTTCGTTTTCAACTAAAAATGTTCCTCCGTCTTTGATAGTTGGATAGAGGTCGAGTTTGTTACCTGGAGCGATGTAAGTTCTGTAAACGAAATGACGGTCGGTTTTCCGCTTTTCATAATCGATGTGGCAATTCACCATTCGTTTTTTAGCAAATGGAAATTTGTCAATTTGTTGTTTGTGAATTGTAGCACCATTCACTTTTACATCCATGGAGTAGATTCCACATACATTTCTGGAACTTGTAAACCTGTCTAAAGCCGCAATGCCAAAACTGAGAATGCCGGTAGCTCTGACGGTGTCTTTGGAAATAGAGTAGTCGCCTGCTTTTCCATTCAGTTTAATGCCTTTTTCATCATTCAACCCATCAATATGACCGTTTTCAGAATGGCTGTAAATCCAGAGTTTTTGAAGTTCTGGATGCTTGGAATCTTTGACTTTGAATCCATGATTTAACGGATTGGTTGGAATCTGTCCGTTGGTTTCTCTCACTTCGAAATGCACATGCGGACCGCCAGAACCACCCGAGTTTCCACTTTTAGCAATGAGCTGTCCTTTCTTAACTGGGAATTTTCCAGACGGTAAAGTCAGGTTGACTTTAAACGACTGCTTAGCATACTGTTGTTCCTTCACGTACTTGGCAAATTCTGGAGCGAATTGCTGTAAGTGAGCGTAAACAGAGGTCTTTCCGTTTGGATGTTCTAGATAAATGGCTTTGCCAAATCCACCTTCTGAAACCGCTATTCTGGATACAAAACCATCCGCAATAGCGTAAACAGATCTTCCTTCAACACCACCTGTTTTTAAATCAAGACCAGAATGGAAATGATTCCCGCGCACTTCACCAAAGTTTCCTGAAAGGATAAGTTCTCCAGACAATGGATTGGCATATTCAGAATCTTGCGCAAGGCAGGAAACAATGAAGAAAAGAAGAAGTGTTGTAAGTGGAAATCGCACGGTTGGCAATGTACAAGGATTGCACCAAAAGTATAAAGTAGGGTTCTTGTAGCTTTACGAATTGTATGCCAATCAACTTGAAATTTAGCAATTATAGCGTTTCGGGAACTTTTAATTCTAATCCCAAACGGTCATTCATTTTCTCTATGAAATATGCCGCCAAAAGCGGAGATTCCAGTTCCATATTCTGATGAACGAAAAAGTCAATTTCCTTCAGGCCGAGGCTAACCCAGTACTCCAATCGGTCAACCCAATCATCTAAACGCGTGTAATCGGAAGAATGATTTGCACCAGTATATCTGATGAATACCGAAGGTGTAGTTAAACGCATATGCAGTAAATCTCGTCTGCCAGCAGTATCGGTTATTACGTTTGAAATGCCGTATGTTTCTAGTAATTGATAAAGCTCTTCGGCCACCGTTTTATCGTTGTACCAATCGGTATGTCGGAACTCCATTGCCAGCGGGATTCGCTTTGGCCAATACTCCAGAAATTTCACCACACGGTCAAAATCCTTGGGTGCAAAATTGTCTGTCATTTGCAAGAA
>JBMYXX010000230.1:0-5062 GCA_049608805.1 Flavobacteriales bacterium
TATTGAGTCTTTTTGCAATTGCATTTTTAGCTAGTTGCGACACACAAAACACAAGTACCGAAACAAGCATGACACCACCAATAGCGGAAGTAAAACCACACGAAATGACCATTCACGGTCATACCAGAACAGACAATTACTTCTGGCTAAAAGAGCGAGAAGATGAGAAAGTGATTAAGTATTTGGAAGATGAAAATGCCTACACGGCAGACGCACTGTCAGACACAAAACAGTTTCAGGAAGACCTTTACAACGAAATGCGAGGCCGAATTAAGGAAGATGATGAATCTGTTCCTTACAAAGACAATGGCTACTTCTATTATACACGTTATGAGGAGGGAAAAGAGTACAAGTTACACTGTCGTAAAAAAGGCTCGTTAGAGGCTGAAGAAGAGGTTTTTATTGACGAAAACGTAATGGCAGAAGGCCATGATTATTTCTCACTGGGAGGAATAGAAATTAGCGATGACAACAAGATTGCCGCTTTCGGAATAGACACGGTAAGCAGAAGAATTTACACCATCCACTTCAAGAATTTAGAGACCGGAGAGTTGTACTCGGAAACAATTTCAGGTTGTGCTGGAGGAGGTGCTTGGGCCAAAGACAACAAGACATTCTTCTACATTTCTAAAGACTTAGAAACACTTCGTACCAACAGAATTTTGCGTCATGAGTTAGGAACCGATGTCGCTTCAGATGTTCAAATTTTCAAGGAAGAAGACGAAACATTTACCTGTTACGCTTGGAGAACTAAGAGCAAAGATCTGATTATGATTGGCTCTTTTCAGACAGTTTCATCTGAGTTCCAAATGCTAGATGCTAGCAATCCAACGGGTGATTTCACCATGATTCAGGCTAGAGAAAGAGATCACGAATACAGCGTATCTCATTTCGAAGACAAGCTTTACATCACCACCAATTGGGACGCCAAAAACTTCCGATTGATGGAAACCACGGTTGACAAACCAGGTAAAGAAAACTGGAAAGAAGTGATTGCGCATAGAGAAGAAACACTTCTTGAAGGTGTGGAGATTTTCCAAAACTTTATGGTTGTAGATGAGCGAATTGGCGGATTATCACAGCTTAGAATTATCAATCATGAAACGGGCGATGAGCATTATTTAGACTTCGGTGAGGCGGCCTATACGAGCTACGTTGGAACCAATATGGATTTTGATACAGAGGTTTTGCGGTATGGCTATTCTTCACTTACAACCCCTTGGTCAACCCTAGACTACAACATGAATACCAAGGAAAAAACCTTGATGAAGGAGCAAACCGTAATCGGTGATTTTGACAGAACCAACTACGCAACGGAGCGAGTGATGGTAACCGCGGATGATGGAACCGAAGTGCCAATGTCAATCGTGTACAGAAAAGGGCTCAAGAAAGACGGAACGAACCCAACATTGATTTATGCTTACGGATCCTACGGCTCTACAATGGATCCGTATTTCAGCTCTGTTAGATTAAGCCTTTTGGACCGTGGTTTTGTTTACGCATTGGCACACATTCGTGGAGGTCAGGAAATGGGCCGTGGGTGGTATGATGATGGAAAGCTTTTGAACAAGAAAAACACCTTTACCGATTTTATCAATTGCGGAGAATACCTCATTGAAAACAAATTCACAACAAACGAAAGCCTATTTGCAATGGGCGGTTCTGCAGGTGGTTTGCTAATGGGCGCCATCGTAAATATGCGACCTGATTTATGGAAAGGAGTTGTTGCGGCTGTTCCGTTTGTTGACGTAATTACAACCATGTTGGATGAAACAATTCCGCTTACAACAGGAGAATATGATGAATGGGGAAACCCGAACGAAAAGGAGTATTACGACTACATTTTGAGCTATTCGCCTTACGATAATGTGGAGGCTCATGAATATCCAAATATGCTCGTTACAACAGGACTTCACGATAGTCAGGTTCAGTATTGGGAGCCAGCAAAATGGGTAGCTAAGCTTCGCGTGAATAAAACGGATGATAATTTGCTTCTACTTCATACAAATATGGAAGCAGGACACGGAGGCGCTAGTGGGAGGTTTGAAAGCCTGAAAGAAACCGCAATGGAATATGCGTTTATGTTCAAGCTTGCTGGTATCAGTAAATAGGTAGGGAAATGAGGCCTGTTATTTATTGGCTATTTGTTTTTGCATTCTTTCTGTTTTCTGCGGTGCTCTTTTTACCGGGCAGCATGGGATACGATGCGCTTAGTCAATGGTATCAGTTAAACGGCATTATTCCCATTTCAGATTGGCATCCACCAATCATGGTTCATATCTGGAAATTTCTGAATCAGTTTATTGAAGGCCCTTTGTCTATGTTGGTTTTGCAATTGGCGCTGTACTGGTGTGGCCTTGCACTAACTGTAAAAGGCTTTTTTTCGCAACAATCCAATAAATTGAACATAGTGGTTTTGGCCATAATTGGTTTTTTCCCTGTAACCTGGTTACAACTAGGCTCTGTTTGGAAAGATGCACTTATGCTATCGGCCTTACTGTTTGCCTTTGGGTTGTTTATGCATGCCACTTCCTTAAAAGCTAGCGGCAAGAAACCTTACTGGATTTTCTTATTGATTGGGCTTGCTTTGGTCTTGAGTTGCGGTACAAGACACAATGCATTTTTTGCTGTTATACCACTGGTTTGTTTGATGGTTTTTGAGCTCTCTCCAAAGAGGCTTGGTGCTGCGGGTAAACTCTTGATGAGTGGTGTAGTTTTAGTTGTTACGCTTTTTGTTTCGTCACAAATCAATCGTGTTGGAGTTGAGGATAAGAACCCGTATTTGATAAATCAATTGGTGTTGTGGAATGTTGCAGGAATATCTGTTGAGTTAGACACTATGCTTGTACCAAATCAAGCATTCAAAAATCCTGAAGGGATACAGATTGAAGAGTTGAAAACACATTACAGCCAGTCTAGTAACAATTCACTGGTTTTTACCTCCGGCATTATTAATCCAGCAATATGGAATGATGAAACCATAGGTAAGCAGTTTTTAGCAGAGGGACTTCAGGAAATTGTTTCTCACCCGAAAGCGTATTTGAAGATTCGGCTTCAGTTTTTAAAAAAGTTCATGGGAATAGGGGTTTGGATGCCATATATGGCCTACATATTTGAAACAAAGTTTTGGGATGGAGATGATCTATTAGAACTGAACAACTACAGGGTCAAAAACCAATCAGTGCTGATTAAAATTGAACAAGAACTTGTTTCTCGTATGTCGCATTTTGGTTTTTATAATGTTGTACCATACATGGTTGCCTTGCTTGTAAGCCTTCTATACCTCATTTTTAAATACAAGGGAACCAGACGTAAGTCATTAATTGCTTTGGGATTGAGCGGGGTGTTTTATTGGCTTCCTTACCTGATTATTGCTCCCAGTAATGATTTTCGATATCATAACTGGACTATCTTGGTAACCATTATTATTTGTTCTTATCTCATTGTCAACGGACTCTTGTTTAAACAAAATCAAGCTACTTCTTATGATATACGTAAACCCTAAATCGTTTGTAAAAGCCAGTTGCTTTTTAGGCCTAGCAATTTGTTTTTCTATTCAAACAAGTCTTGCCCAACACGGCTATTGGCAACAGCGCGTTTCCTATCAAATGGAAATTGATATGGATGCAGAAAAGCACCAGTTTTCTGGTAAGCAGAAATTGGTTTACACCAATAATTCTCCAGATACGCTAACACGAGTGTTCTATCATTTGTACTTCAACGCCTTTCAGCCGGGAAGTATGATGGATGTACGTTCGAGAAATATACCTGATGCAGACCCTCGCGTGGCAGACAGAATCTCTAAACTCACTCCAGAAGAACAGGGCTACCACATCGTTCAGAAACTGACACAGGATGGCGCAGCACTTCAGCATAAAATGCAAGGAACCGTTTTAGAGGTAGAGTTAGCAAAACCAATCATCCCCGGAGGGAAATCAGAATTCTTGATGGATTTTTATTCTCAAGTTCCGTTGCAAGTGCGCAGAAGCGGGAGAGATAACGCCCAAGGGATAGATTATTCCATGACGCAATGGTATCCTAAAATGGCTGAGTACGATTACGAAGGCTGGCATTCTGACCCCTACGTTGGGCGCGAGTTTCATGGTGTTTGGGGAGATTTCGATGTGAAAATATCTATCGACAAAAAGTACGTTTTGGGAGGAACAGGCTACTTACAAAACCCTAATGAGGTTGGGCATGGATATGCCACCACAGATGCGGAGGTAAAACAACCGTTAGGCGAAAAGCTCACTTGGCATTTTGTGGCCCCACAAGTTCACGATTTTGCTTGGGCCGCTGATCCAGATTATATCCACGACATTAAGCAAGTTTCAGACGGGCCAACACTTCATTTTCTCTATCAAGAAGACACAACTGGGTATTGGGCGCGTTTACAAAATGAGTTTGTAAAGGCGTTCGGAATTATGAACGATAAGTTTGGCAAATACCCGTACAAGCAATTCTCCACAATTCAGGGTGGTGATGGCGGAATGGAATATCCAATGGCAACGTTAATTCAAACTTCGGGCAGAAGCTACGGTAGCCTTCTTAGCGTTACGATTCACGAGGCGTTTCACAATTGGTATTACGGAGTGCTGGCAACTAACGAAAGCAAGTATCCGTGGATGGATGAAGGCTTCACGTCTTACGCCCAAGACTACGTGTTAAATGCGCTGAAGGAAAACCCCGTAGAAAACCCGTTTATTTCTGACATTAAGCGGTTGGCCGATTTGCATGCAAACGGTTTACAAGAGCCGCTAACGACTCACGCAGACCACTTTCAAACCAACTATTGCTACGGCATTTCATCTTACGTGAAAGGCTCGCTGTTCCTCATGCAATTAGAATACATAATTGGAAGAGAAGCATTTTGGAAAGGAATGAAACGCTATTTCAATACGTGGGGATTTAAACATCCAAACCCGAACGATTTCCTCAGAATTATGGAAAAAACATCGGGACTCGAACTCAATTGGTTTATGGATTTGTGGGTTGGAACAACTCAAATTATAGACTATAGCATTGAGGATTTGGACAAGAAGAAAAAGGGTAAAACCGCCAT
>JBMYXX010000231.1:0-4905 GCA_049608805.1 Flavobacteriales bacterium
TTCTGGGTGAAATCGGCTGCAATTTTACGATAAGTTAGGCGAACTACGAAGGAGCGGGTTTACAACTGGTAATTCCATGCTTAACATGTAGTTAAAAAAAGAACTCCCCACCGAGCATAAGCCCTGCGGAGAGTTCCTAACCACATCCGGAAAATCTACTAACCGGAAACCACAATCCTTATTGCTTAACCACTCTTGCGGTATAAGCGCCTTCTTCTGTAAACAACTTTATGATGTAAATTCCATCAGTTAGTTCAGAAACATCTACTGTGCCGTTTGGCTGAGTAACTGTAAGAACCGAACGTCCGGTGTTGTCAAACAACTCCGCTGTTTGGGCGGTAATGCCATTCCAAGAGACTACGTTTTCTGTTGGGTTTGGGTAAACCGAAAGCTTATTCAAAGCATTTTCCAAGATACCCACTGTAAGAATTGCAACGCAATCTGACGTATCTGCACAACCGTTTTCGGTTATCTCTACTGCGTAGTTTCCGTTGGAACTTGGCATGTAGCCAACTCCCGTTTCGGTTGCAATTTCGGCATCGCCATTATCGCAATCTAACCATTGGTAAGATGTAGCACTTGTGTTGTTTGCTGTAAGCGTAGCACCAACTAATGCTGTTGTAACATCTGGCAGTGAGTTGATGGTGAGGTCAAGCGTGTAAACCGAATCTGCACCATTTATGGCTGCATCTTCTACTGTAAAGGTCTCTCCGTTTGAATTAGTTGTATAAGTAACCCCATCTCGCCAAGTAAAGCTAACGCAAGCTGATATTACTTCTGTTTCTAGTTCAAGAGGTAAAGAGATGTTCCTGTAAGCTTTTGTTATTGGAATACCAAAGGTGGATTCGCCTGCGATAACTAAGTCAAGGTCATTATCACTATCCACATCAAAAAATACAGAGGAGCTTTTTCTCACTTGATCAAAAGGCATATCTAGTACTTCAGTAAAAAGTCCAGAACCATCGTTTTGATATAGCTTGGTTCTTGGACTGTTGAAACTTGGCCTTCCAGTGATGAGAAGATCAAAATCATTATCACTATCTACATCTGCGAAGCTTAACGAGCCATTGCTTGTTGCTATAAAGTTATTGCCTGTTGTTTCGGTAAAGACGCCAGTACCATTATTGCTGTACAGCTTAACTATTTGCTGACCACCGAATTCACCGACACCAGTAATTATCAGATCCACGTCATTGTCCCCGTCTATGTCTGATACTGCTATGGAACCAGAACTGACAACGAATATGTCAAAGATGGAGCTTACGGACTCCGTAAAGCCACCTAAACCATCGTTTATATATAGCTTAGTTATGCGGGTATTTGATTCGGTTTCACCAGAAATAATCACGTCTTCATCATCGTCTCCATCTACATCTGCAAAGACAATGGTACTGTAAGAAATCTGCTCAAAAGGTGCATTCAAATCATCCGTATAAACTCCTGAACCGTCATTTAGATACAGTTTTGTTGAAGCATCAAAGGAATTGTTAGTTCCTGTAATCAATAGGTCTAAATCGTCATCGCCATCAACATCAGCAAATGCCGCATCACCATCAAAACCACCATCAAGCGGGGCGCCAATCACCTCTGTAAACACACCAGAACCATCATTTGTATAAAGCTTGGCGATTCTACTCCACTGCGAGTTAATCCCTGTAATTAGAATATCCTCATCATCATCACCATCAATATCGGCAAAGACCACTGCTCCTCGGCTAACACTGTCAAATGGTGTCCCTACAATTTCTGTGAATCCGCCAGTTCCGTCATTTTGGTACAAGGATGATTTCCTTACTCCGCCAGACACTGCATCCTCACCTATTACCAGTAAGTCCAAGTCCAAATCTCCATCTACATCTGCATAAGCCATTGAACTATAAAGAGCACCTTCAAAAGGAGTTCCCGTGTTTCTACTAAACACCCCAGAACCATCATTCAAAAAAAGCTCTGAAGATGCGCTGTATCCAGTTCCGAACAGGTCTAAATCGGTATCACCGTCAACATCAGCAAAGGCAAATTCATCCATAGACCCTTCAATATCATTTACTAACTCGGTGAAATTTCCAGTACCATTATTAGAATAAAGATTAGTTACAAGGTTATTGAGCGACCCATCAAGAGAACCACAAATCAGCACATCATTATCATTATCTCCATCGATGTCTGCGAATACCACATCCCCTTGCTCTACTCCTTCAAATTGGACCAGACTCTGAGAAAATATTCCCGTACCGTTATTTAGGTAGAGCGTTGCCGTTCGTTGGTTAGTCGCGTTTCGGCCAGTAATAAGTATATCTTGGTCATTATCTCCGTCTACATCTGAGAATGCAGCGGCACTCTCCATTACTCCATCGAATGGTGTTCCTGCAACTTCAGTAAACACACCTGTACCATCATTAGTATAGAGCTTTGCAATTCGGTTAGACCAAGAAACTGATCCTGTTATAAGAACATCTTGGTCGTTGTCGCCATCCACATCAGCAAATACGACAGATGAATTCTCTACAGGGTCGAAAGGAGCACCGACTGCTTCAGAAAACAATCCACTTCCATCATTTAGATAAAGGGCAGAGAAGGTGTTGTAATTATTGTCGCTGCCAGTTACGAGGATATCGAAATCGTAGTCGCCATCAACGTCAGCAACTGCAATTGATCCACTTGCTACTCCTTCGAATGAATTCGTCAAATCTTCTGTAAATCCTCCCGAGCCATCGTTGAGGTACAGTTTTGAAATCCTTTCGGTAGTCCAGTTAGTTTCTTCTGTTCCAGTAACAAACACATCTTGATCCATGTCGCCATCTACATCAGTAAACACAATATTTGCATAGCTTACATTGGCAAATGGGGTTCCGGCAACCTCTGTGAATTCGCCAGTACCATCACCTAAATAGAGAATGGTAATACTCTCGTTACTTGATGGGGAGTATCCAGCAATAAGCATATCCTGGTAGTTGTCACCATCGACATCAGCAAATGCGACAGCGGATCCGCTGTTCAGTCCTGGAAAATTTGGTAGAAACTGGGGTGCTGGAGGTGGAGGTAAAATTTGCTCGAAATCTATTTGAGCGTTGACTGAGATTGCAAGTAATACCGTTGCAACCGTTAGTAACTGTTTTTTCATAGGATGATTTTTTGTGTTTGTGATTACAGCCGCGAAAAAGCAGACTCAAACCATTGAAACCAAAAAACTGGGATAGATGGACGATTTTTGGGATAGATGGACAAAAAAGACATCAAATGAGAGATTTCGGAAGTCCGATTTGATGATACACGAATGGAAAAAGAGTTATTGTATGTAACTAAACCCGAACCGAGACGAGTGGTGGGCTATTCGATTATCGCTAAAATCCAAAACTGGGACAGATAGCCCGTTTTTGGGATAGATGGACAATTTTGCTTACATGTCTCATTTACAGCTTATTACTTTTGCCCCGTGCGCTTTGCAACCCTTTATATAGCTGTTCTACTTTGTACCTGCTGCATTTTCCGCACTGCACAGGCGCAGCCTGCGCAGCAGTTAGATGTTGTAGATAGTCTATTACTACGTTTTCAGTGGAGAACGGCAGACACCATTTTAGAGCACCTTTTTACAACCAACCTTTCTATAGCAGAAGAGGCAGAGGCAAAACTGTATAAAGCTCGCGTTCTAGAAAAATTGAACGAGATGGATAAGGCCACCGTTTACGCGCTTGACGCCTTAGAAAGTTCAACAAACAATAATTTGTCTGACATAGCTGCAGGAACCCACATTACTCTATCCTTAATACAAGAACGTGTGGGCCAAATCCAAAAAGCATCTACACATTTAGATGATGCTGAAAAATTACTTTTTGAAAATAAGCTAGAGCATCAATACGCTCATTACTACGTAAGAAGGTCGTCTCTAATTCGGGTATCTACCCAAGACCCAGACTCAATAGCTACGGCCACCGAACTAGCCCTGCTTGCCAATAAGTATGCAACCAAGTATAACCAACCTTGGCATTTGGCCGATTCTCACCTGCTTCTTAGCAGTTATTACAAGCGCAATCTGCCAGAATATATGGTGCATCGTAAAGCGGCAACAGACATATTTGTTACAGAAGGAGATTATATAAGCGGTGGATATATGTTGCTTGGGTTAGCAGAGTTTTACAGTGATTTAGATAGTCATGAACAAGCTTTCACATTGTATGACAGTGCCGTAATGGTACATCTTATGGAAAAACCACTACCATCTTCATTTTATGAAGGGCGCGCTACGCTTTTTAAAAACGTGGGCATGTACGATTCCGCTTTTGCTAATCTCCAATTACAATACACCACCTATGCTAATGACATTGCAGAGCAAAAACGAGTAGAGGTAGCTCAGTTAAACGCGGTTGCTGAATCGGAGAAAAAGCAACTGGCCTTAGAAAACCAGGTTGAAACAAACAAAAAGCAAGAAACCATCCTTACAAGAACTATCGTGTTTCTTGTATTAATCACTATTGCGTTAGTGCTGTTGTTTGCTGCGTACGGCCAGTTAAAATCTCGTAACATTAAGATTAGAAAACAATCCGAGGCATTAGAAACATCATTGCAACGCCAGAAAGTGCTACTGGCAGAAGTGCAGCATCGAGTAAAAAACAATTTACAAGTAATTATTGGATTGCTTGATTTACAGAACGAGGCTCCCAACAACAAAACTGTACAGGAAATAACCTACGAAAGTCAAAAGCGCATTGAGTCGATGGCTTTTTTGCACGATAAGATTTATCTCTCCGAAGATTTAGACCAGATAGATTTACCCGCTTATTTGGATGAGGTAGCTAACCTCATGCAAACTTCATATTCAACTGAAGAGAAGCCCGTATCCATAGAAATTGAGTCCGAAATTACCAGCGTGTCTATTGACAAGGCCATTCCTCTTGGTTTAATTACCGT
>JBMYXX010000232.1:0-4898 GCA_049608805.1 Flavobacteriales bacterium
GTAGCTTAGTAGTTTTAAAGTCTAAAAGAAAAAGCCAGCTCAAATGTGAGCTGGCTTTTTCTTTTCACTAAATCGAGTGAAGTATTACTGCTTAACGAAGCGTTTTACTACGCGCCCTTCACTTGTTTCAATGCTTACTAAGTAGAGACCGTCAACAAGAGAAGATGTATCTATCGTGAAGCCCAGGTTGTTTTTAAAGCTAGGCGCACTAATGAATTTTCCTTGGATGTCTTGAATTGAAAGCGATACGATTTCGTTTGCTTTTCCATCTAACTCAATACTAAGGTTGCTGCTGGTTGGGTTCGGGTAAATACGAACGGACTTGTCAAGCTCAGGAATGAATGCTGGTTCTGAATTACCTGAGAATATTTTTAGGTTATCGATGTAAATGTTGTTTCCCTTTCTGTTGGTTGATTCAATTCTAACCAAAATATTTTGGCCACTAAAGGCCGAAAGGCTGATGGAATCTCGTCTCCAATCCCATTCAGTTTCGGGCATAAAGTTGAGTTGGGTGGTGTCATTTGTACTTAAATCATCGCCAGCTTTGTTGTAAACGACATTGCTAAATGTTGCTCCACAATCGGTGGAAACCTGAACCTGTAGCGTGTCATGACTAAGCACGTTATTCGTTCGTTTCTGATAGGCTAAATCAAACAGCATCCAAACAGGATCTGTGGTTGTAGGAATTTCTAACTCTGGAGAAACCAAACCGTCTTTCTGGCCATCCTTTGGTGAATAGTTGTAGCATTGAACAGACAAAGATGTTCCGGTCCAGGTTAAGCCTTGGGTGGAAATTGTGTCCCAAGTTGTAGAGCCATCGTGGTTTTGCAATAGCCATTTACTGTTGTCAATGCCGTAGTTGAAGTCATCTGCAAAAGGCAAAATCTCAGAGTTTATACGGTTAAAATTCATGTGCCAACGATTGTTGTACAAGTCATATTCCGTTGGTTGCCCGTTGATTGATGCAGAAATATCAAAACTTAGATTGCCAAACTCTGTTACAATAATGGCAACTGGAAGTGTAAACGTGGTAGATTCTCCAGCAAGCAAACTCCCTGTCCATGTTGCCGATTGTGGCGAGGAATTACCTACGCTGTAATCAAAATCAACACTAGAAATCGTATTTGTCCCGAGGTTTTTGAACGTTACCTCAGATGAAAAAGTGTTTTCGCAGGTAATGCCATTAGGTGCTGGGTTTAGCGCTCCCGTGATTGCTAAATCCCACGGAACATCTGTAGGGTCAACTGGAATATTGGTTTGAGCAAGGTGCAAGTATGCAGCATGCACATCGATTAATCCCATGCCGTAAATGTTGTCTTCGCCCGGGTCTCCAAAATCTATCGCAGTTAAGTAAAGCGCCCACATTAAGTCTTCTCCGCTCAGGTACGGAAATGCCTCTTTGAGCAATAGGATTGCTCCGGAAACGTGAGGAGATGACATACTGGTTCCAGAAATTGTATTGAATTCATCCGTGCCCCAAGCAGACCGAACATTTTGTCCGGGAGCAACTACTTCTGGGTGAATTTCTAGAGATAAATTTCCTCCGCTAGGACATTGAATTGGTCCTCTGGTAGAGAAATTACTAATTGGGTATGGGTACGGCTGATTAGCATTCACGCTGCCAACAGAAAACGTATTTACTTCAGATGTGTTAATTCTCTGCGGAGCGTTAACTGTAGAGTTTGAAGGGCCCGAATTTCCTCCAGAAAAGATATTGGCAATGCCCGCTGCTTCTACAGCATTCATTAGGTTAACCACCAAACCAGCACATTGCACCGTGTCGGGGTCATCGCGCCAGCGCCAGCTATTGTTTATAACATCAGGTATGTCTTCTGTGGTAGCAATATCTCCATCCGGATTTAAAGCCCACTCAAATGCGCCCATCATTGCAGCAAGTGGAGGCAAAGCAGCTACAGTGCTGGTTACAAAATCGTTCGCAATCCAATACGCGCCAAAAGCAACGCCAATGGTATCGTTGGTTTCTTCTACCAAACCGGCCATTGTACCAAGTACATGCGTACCGTGATCACTTACATTTCCGTTAGGTACATCGCTAAAAAAGCCTGTCCAGCATTGGCTCTGCGGGTACCTTAGACCAAGAAAACGCTCTGCAAAAGCAGGATGTGTTGGCCAAACGCCAGTGTCGTAGCAATAGGTAATTCTACCTCGGCCAGTATAACCTAATGCCCACATGGCGGGTGCATTAATAGCTTCAAGTCCAGATTCAATACCGTTCGGAGACCGCTCAGTGCTTTCTTCTCCTCTAATTATTGGGTCATGCGCTATAATGTCAGAATCTTCAATATCTATTAGCGCAACCGTTTCAACTTTGGCTAATTCTTCAATTGCCGTTGCGCTTGCTTGTAAGACTATCGTATTTACAATCCAAAAAGGATAGATGTTTTTTACTTCGGATTTAAGCGAGCCATGCAGCAATTGTAAAACAGGTTCTTGAGATAACTCCGCTTGCTGTTGTAAACTGGTAATCACCAGTTTCGGCCTATCATCAACCTTAACTCGGTTTTCTTTAAACTGATGATTTAATGCGTAGCAGTTTACGTTATCGGTAAACTCAATTCGTACTTGATGAAACTGGTTATCGTTTGCATCAATTGCCTGCTGCAGGCGTTGTGATAGCTGTGCAAAGCTGCTAAAACTTGCAAGTACAACAGCCGAAACAATGAGTAGTATTTTTTTCATTCTCTAAATCTTGTTGCTAAACTAAGAAAGGTATTAGGTATGTATGTTTCTGCGTTGCCTCAAACGGCCTATTTGCTAATTTCAGCAACCCAAGAAAAGGGGCGAATATTTTTTGCCAAACTCAATTTTACGCAGTATGATTTTGTCTTTTTGTGGTACGAAATGTGTTAAAACAAAAGACCAAAATTTCAACCTAAAACATCTGTGAGAACTTACCGTTTTGTGCTCATTCTAACGGCATTATTTATAGTGCTATCTATGTCTGTTACTGCGCAAGTGGTGCGGGTAATGGATGATAATGGCAGGCCGCTAGAAATGGTAACGTTTGGTAGCGAGGATGGAAAAACGTTTGGTACTTCAGACAGGAACGGCCAGATTGATTTGTCAGCATTTAAAAATGCCCAGGCCATTGTTGTAAGAATGCTCGGTTTTGAAACCGATACACTACAGTATTCTAGCGTTAAGGATGGTGAGCAAATTACACTGGTCGGTGCTGGATTGTCTTTAGATCAGGTTGTGATTTCCGCCACAAGGTGGAATCAAAGTAAACGAGATGTTCCTGCACGGATATCAACTTTATCGGCAAAGGAAGTACGGCTTCAAAACCCACAAACTGCAGCAGATATGATTGGTGCAACTGGCGAGGTTTACATACAAAAAAGTCAGATGGGTGGCGGTAGCCCAATGATTAGAGGTTTTGCCACAAACAGACTTCTTATTGCCGTTGATGGAGTTAGAATGAATACAGCCATTTTTAGGAGTGGTAACGTCCAAAACATCATCAATATTGATGCTTTTACCGTAGAAAATTCTGAGGTAATGTTTGGCCCTGGCTCGGTTACTTATGGTAGCGATGCCATTGGAGGCGTGATGAACTTTAAGACCTACGAGCCCACGTTTGCCGTTAAGAAGAAAACAGAAGTTCGTGGTAATGCTGTGTTTCGTTTTTCGTCTGCGAGTACAGAACTTACCGGACATGCTGATGTAAACGTTGGTTGGAAAAAACTGGCTATTGTAACCAGTATTTCGTATTCAAATTTTGATGATTTGGTTATGGGTAAATACGGCCCAAGCGATTACCTCAGGCCAAGCTACGTAGTGCGAGAAGATACCGGAGATGTGGTGGTGCAAAACAAGAATTCGGAGAAGCAAACGCCAACTGGGTACTCTCAGTTGAATCTTATGCAAAAGTTCAGGTATAAGCCCAATAAAAAGTGGGATTTCCAATACGGATTTCATTACTCTAGAACTTCAGAGTTTAGCAGATATGATAGGCATTTAAGAACACAAGGCGGGCTGCCTAGGTATGCAGAGTGGAACTATGGACCACAGCTTTGGATGCTCAATTTGCTTGATGTTTTGCACCAAACGGAGACCGCAATTTACAGCCAATTGAACATTAGAATGGCGCATCAAATGTTTGAGGAAAGTAGAATTTCAAGAAACTTCAATTCTGATAATCGTTCTATTCAATCAGAACAAGTGCAGGCGTATTCTTTAAACATAGACTTTAGGAAAACGCTCGGTGAGAAGCATCAAATCTATTACGGTTTGGAGGGCATTTTCAATGATGTTTTTTCATCAGGATTAACTCAGAATATTAGAACTAACGCTGAATCTAAAACGGCCGCAAGGTATCCACGTTCAAATTGGGTAACTGCTGGTGCATACCTAACATATCGTTATAGGCCAATAGAAAAGATATCCCTGCAAGGAGGCATTCGGTACAGCCATTTCTTTTTAAACGCAGATTTTGACACCACATTTTTTCCATTGCCTTTTACGCAAGCAAAACTGAACGATGGAGCGGTTACTGGTAGTTTAGGTTTTGTTTACAATCCCACGAAAAAGTGGTCTGTAAGCATCAATGGTTCTACCGGATTTCGTTCTCCTAATGTTGATGATATTGGAAAAGTGTTCGACTCTGAGCCTGGAGCGGTGGTGGTGCCAAATCCAAGTTTAAAAGCTGAATATGCCTACAATGTAGAAGCAGGAGTTGCGAAGGTTTTTGGAAAGTCGGTTAAGCTAGAAATTACCGGATACTATACTTTCCTTAATAATGCGTTGGTACGAAGAGACTTTACTTTGAACGGTGTAGATAGTATTATTTACGATGGAGAGCTAAGTCAAGTTCAGGCCATTCAGAATGCAGCCAGCGCTTATGTTTACGGTGTTCAGGCTGGGGTAGAAGTGAAGTT
>JBMYXX010000233.1:0-4894 GCA_049608805.1 Flavobacteriales bacterium
TGTTTGCCCTTCCTTCAGGCGTTTCATTTGTGTCTCTAGGTTGCTCCTCGCCATAGCCTTTAAACTGAATTCTATCTTCAGAAACTTGGTTGGCTATGAGGTATTTGCGAACCGATTTACTCCTGTTTTCCGAAAGGAGTTGATTGTCTTCGGGCTTACCCACATTGTCTGTATGTCCTCCAATCTCAATCCTGATTTTAGGATTGTTCTGCATAAAGGCCACAAGCTTATCTAACTCAACTTTAGACTCTGGAAGCAAATCATAAGAAGCCGTTTCAAAAAAGATGTTTTTTAACACCACCGTTTCACCAAACTTAATGGGTTGAAGCGGCACGTTTAGACTATACGGTTTACTTAAATCTTGGTTTGCTGATAGGGCGAAATGTTCTGAGTAAAACAGGTAACCATCTTTAGAAACATTCAATGCATATTCATGATCTACCGGCAACGTAACCAAAAACTTACCAGATATTTTGTCGGAAGTAGATCTAACAACCACCTCCGAACTAGCCAAATCGATTAGTTCAAAATCTGCACCTAGCGAGTTGTCCGTTTCTTTATCTGTTACCCTTCCTTTAACGTATGTTACCCTTGTTGGCCTCGCATCTTCATAAAGCTTAAATGAATACAAATCGAGCTTACCAAAGCCACCTTTTCTGTCTGAACTGAAGTATGCATTTTCTCCGCTAGCGGCAACAAAAAGCCCTTGCTCATCATTCCAAGTATTAATTGGATAGCCTAGGTTTCTAGGTTCAGACCAGCTACCATCATCTAGCATTCTGGTCATATAGATGTCTTTCTCGCCCATCCCAACATGGCCGTTAGAAGTAAAGTAAAGCGTTTTACCATCTGGATGAATAAACGGTGTTTCCTCCGCGAAAGGCGTGTTAATCTGTTCTCCCAAATTTCGGGGTACAGTCCACTCATTATTTGGTGCAAGCTGTGTAACCCAAATGTCCGGACCTCCAAGTCCACCAGCTCGATTACTCACAAAATAGAGCGTTTTGCCATCCGCAGAAATACTTGGCTGAGTCTCCCACTTTGAGCTATTTACTGGAGAGTCTAGGTTTACCGGAACACCCCACTTCTTTCCTTTTCTCAGCGCCCGATAAATATCACAACTTCCTTTACCGTCTTTTCTGTTGCAGCCAATAAAGAACAACTGAGAACCGTCTGCCGTGATGGTTTGCGCACCTTCATTATCATCTGTGTTGATTGGCGCACCCAAGTTTCGGGCTTGGCTCCAAACCCCATCCCCAGCAGAGCCACTTACATAAAAATCTTCCTGGTAGTCAGAAGCAGCAGACCTGCGTTGGTTTCTTGTAAACACAAGTGTTTGCTCATCGGCCGTTAGCACTGGGAAATATTCGTATTGATCAGTGTTTACAGTTTCCCCAAGGTTTTTGGGATCAAAAGGAACGGGAACTTCTTTTGCCACTGTTCCAAATCGGGCATTTGCCAGAGAACGTTCTGCCCGTTCCCTAATCTTAGGGTTAACGCGCTTTTTGGTCATAAAAATCTCGTAGTTACCAACAGCAGATTTATAGTCTCCAGTTTTAAACTGCGCGTCAGCCAATTGCTTGTATGAAGTGGATAAAAAATCGGGATTAATATCAACTACCTTTTGATAGCATTTAATGGCGCTAGGTAAGTCTCCTATATCAGAATAGCAATCGCCAGAAACCGCATAAGCTTCGGCAAAATTCTCATCTGCCTTTATTGCTTTTTTCAGAACATCAATTGCCTCTTCTCCTCGTCTCGAATTATAGTATTTGAGTGCTTCTTCAAAATGCTTAATGGCTTTTTTTGACTTTGTTGAATACTTCATTTGCGCACTTGCATCGAGCGCAAGCAAGCACACCATCATCAGTGTTAGACCATATATCTTTCTTCCAAACATCAATTAGGGTATGTTCATGTATTTATGACTTTGTAACGATATGTTCCAGCGCGGATTCTTCATTACAAATTCCACTATTTGTGGCATTACTTCGTCTCGTTTACTCCATTCTGGCTGAATAAACAACATGCAATGCTCATTAACTCTTTCGGCATGCTCTTCTGCCCATTCAAAATCGTGCCTGTTATGAATAATAACCTTTAGCTCATGCGCATTTTCGTAGTATTCTGTTTGTGGTGGAGATGTTTTCTTTGGAGATAAACAAACCCAATCAAAGTTTCCCGAAAATGGATGAGCGCCTGATGTTTCTACATGCACATTCATTCCTTCCTGTCTCAGCCTTTCAGTCAAAAAAGAAAGGTTGAACATTAACGGCTCGCCACCGGTAATTACAACCGTTTTAGCTGGTTGATTAGAAGCGTTCTTAACTACATCTTCAACATTTATTAGCGGATGAACAGAGGCATCCCAGCTTTCTTTTACATCGCACCAGTGGCACCCCACATCGCAACCGCCAATTCTAACAAAATAAGCAGCCTTGCCTGTATGAAACCCTTCTCCCTGCACAGTGTAAAACTCCTCCATAATTGGTAGGATTTTCCCTTGTTCAAGTAATTGAGATTGAGGCTCGGAGAGTTCCAAAACTTTCATTCTGCTAAAGTATCTATAAACCGAATGTGAATTTATTTATGTCGACAGGGAACTTTTACGGAAAATCTCCGTAGCACCGAACCTAATGAGCAACGAGAATTCCATCAATCAGTTTTTTGACATAGACCAAATGATGTCCGACAATGAGTTGGTTTTGGCCTATAGGGATGAGATTGAGGAACAGACGGTACAGCAACTGCTTTCAATGACCGAGCTAAAGCTTGTTCAAAGTGGCGAGGGAAAAAAGCTGAGAAAAAGAGTGTTTAACATTCTGGTAGAGTGTCTTCAGAATATTGTAAACCATTCAGATACCACGGCCGACAAAAGCTCTGTTGCAAGCTTACTACTTATTGGAAGGCATGAAGGAGACTTCTTTATTATTACGGGAAATCGGATTTTAAACAACAAAATTGATGCGCTAGAAGCCAAGATTGCAGAAATTAATAGCTGGGATCATGCCAATATGAGAGACATATATAGCACAAAACTTGGCAAGTCTGAATACTCTTCTAAAGGAGGAGCCGGCCTTGGCTTAATGGACATTTACAAGCGTAGCGGACGAAAACTCAAATACAATATTGAGCCTATTGATGATGAGGTGAGTTTCCTAAGCTTTCATATAACAGTTGGAACTGATAGTTAGGTTACGTAATTCTCCTAACCAAAAAAAGGCGTTCCAGTAATTGGAACGCCTTTTTACTTGGAGCCAAATATGACTACTTTTTTATCTCATTAAGACTTCCTGTTTCACCAAAAAGCTCTCTTGACTTCTTATTGTAAGCTTTAGCTGCTTCTTCAGCAGTATCGTAAAAACCAAGGTTGTGCGCTTTACGCTCATGATAAATTACCGCTCGGAAACGGTTTTTCTCCTTGGTAACTCCTCTATACCCGCTCTTGCTTTTAAAGTTTTTCATTTGACGTCTGAGCGTATTCATGGTAACCCATTCAAGATTATCTAGCGTTACATTCAGTACATCACCATCAATAAAACGAACAAAAAGTTTCTTATCACTCTGCGGCTTTTCAACAAACTTCTCTGCTACATACTTGTGTAGATAAATTGTTTCGTAAACAGGTCCTTTTTTGGTTGTAATACAACGCTGAAACACTCCGTAACCATTTGAATGAGCACGAAGGTTTTCTAGAAACTTGATTGAACTAAGATATTTATCGTCTTCAATAGCCTTGTGCGTCTTTTCGTCAAGAACGGCATACTTGTCCTCGCGATTTTTGAGTTTGACTTTAACTGACATGATTTTGGTATTTATTGTGAGTTGCTCGGTTCTTACGAGCTATTAATGTGTTCTGTAATAATGCGGCAATTGTCATTCTTCCAACTCCTCCTGGCACCGGTGTAATGTATGAGCACTTTGCCTCAACCTCGCTAAACGCAACGTCTCCTTTAAGCACATACCCTCGGCTGTTAGTTGCATCCTCAACTCTTGTAATTCCAACATCAACCACAACCGCTCCTTCTTTAACCATTTCTGCCGTTACAAATTCTGGTTTCCCGAGGGCAACTATCAAAATGTCTGCCGATTTTGTAAACTCAGCAAGGTTTGTAGTGCGGCTGTGGCAAAGCGTAACAGTGCAATTACCAGGGTTTGCATTTCTGCTTAACAAATTTGCCATTGGCGTTCCAACAATATTGCTTCGTCCAAGTACAACGCAATGCTTACCGCTTGTATCAACATTGTAACGCGCTAAAAGTTCAATTATTCCTTTAGGCGTAGCCGAAACAAACGTTGGCAAGCCCAAAACCAATTTTCCAACACTAACAGGATGGAACCCATCAACGTCTTTAGTTGGGTTCACAGCTTCTGTAACTCGCTGTTCATTAATGTGTTTTGGTAACGGAAGCTGGACTATTAACCCGTCAATATCATCGTTGTCGTTAACGGACTCTATCTCTTGCATAAGACGCTCTTCCGAAACGTTTTCTGGCAAGCGTATTAGCGTTGAGCCAAACCCAATTTTCTCACAGGCTTTAACCTTGCTGGCAACATAAGTTTCGCTTGCCCCATCGCTTCCAACCAATATGGCTGCTAAATGAGGCGCTTTCTGCCCTTCAGCTAACATCTGAGCAACTTCAGAAGTTAACTCAGCTTTGACTTCATCAGATATTTTCTTTCCGTCTAAAAGCATAAAATCCTTGCAATATTATAATATAAACGCTCAGTAATTGCGTGTATCACGCAAAAAAAATAGTGAATCACGTAATAATCGACTAATCGCCAATAATTTACAAAAAATAACAGGCTTCTAACGCCTACCTGGCATATTGCGCATCATGTTTTTCATAGCTCCCTTGTTAGAGAACATGCGCATCATCTTACGGCTTTC
>JBMYXX010000234.1:0-4877 GCA_049608805.1 Flavobacteriales bacterium
GACTTGAATCTGACAAAAGTCAGGCTGTAACAGGCAGTTATTCTTTATACCTTGTACAGGAAATCGACCAATTCATTCAAACAAACCACCTGTTATGAGACATTTACTGTTAACCGTAGCCCTTGTTGTATTTGCAGCTTTCATTGCATTTGCTCAAACCCCTCAAATGATAAATTACCAGGGTGTTGCCCGTGATAACGGTGGTAACGTTCTGGCTAATGAGAGTATTGCTTTACAGATTAGTCTGCATGAAAGTGCGGAAAACGGCACCGTTGTTTTTCAGGAAACGCATGCATCTACCACCAATCAATTCGGACTCTTTACTGTAGCAATAGGGAATGGGACGCCAGTTTCTGGAACCCTGGCAAGCGTTGATTGGGGCAGTAACAGTTACTTCATTCAAGTAGAATTGGACCAGAATGGAGGCACCAACTATACCGATATGGGTACTTCGCAACTATTAAGCGTACCCTATGCGCTGTATGCAGAAAACAGTGGTACTCCTGGACCTTCAGGAGCTACAGGAGCAACTGGCTTAACAGGGGCCACTGGCGCAACGGGTCCTACTGGCCCTTCCGGGAATACCGGATTTCTGTCAAGTGGATCTGCTGCCGGAAATACGCCTTATTGGAATGGTTCTGCGTGGGTTTTAAACTCTAGCAATATCTATAACAACGGAGGTAATGTTGGAATTGGCATTACATCGCCTCAAGCTGAATTGGAAATAAGAAGCGGAGCATTGCGTGTTTCGCATGGAAACACCTCCTATGGCAATATCAATTACGCTGGTTCTGGTGGCGGTGGTCTTACATTTAACTCGTGGGAAAATGGCGTTGGCTCGTGGGCAGACATGAGTTTCCAAACCAATGGAACTACTCGAATGTTTCTTGAATCACAAGGTAGATTAGGTATTGGCACAACCTCTCCAGGAACTTTATTACACGTATCGTCAACTGGTTCTGAGATTGCTCGTTTTGAAAGTTCGGGTTCAAGTAAATGGATTAGTTTGTATGAAGGTGCTACACGGAAAGGGATTCTTTGGAGCAGTGGCAATGACATGGTGCTCCGTTCAGAAGCTTCAACAGGCGATTTACGTTTCCAGACCAATGGAAACAATGACAGAATGACCATTAACTCTGCTGGACTTATTGGTATGGGCGCAGCTCCTACGCCTTTTGCGCGTCTAAGAATTTCCGAGCCAGGAACGGAGGCTGGTTTAATTGTGGGTCAGGTTTCTTCGGTACACGGCTACTTAACGGTTGATAAACCATCTGCGAATCTAGATCGCCCTTTGGCAAGGTTTAGAGATAATGGTATGAGCCTTGTAATGCTGTTTGAGCAATTCGATGATTATCAATTGCTGATTCTGGGCAATGCGATGGCATCAGGAGGTACTTGGCAGACTTCTGATTCAAGACTAAAAACAAACATTCAGACGGTAAGTGGGGCTCTTGACAACATTCTAAAACTAAATCCCACATCTTATTATTTCGACAACAAGAACGAATCGTACAAGTATTTAAACCTACCAGACGAGTTACAGTTTGGGTTCTTGGCTCAAGAAATGAAGGAAGTGTTTCCCAATGTTGTTAAAGAAACAATGATTGATGATGAAGAAGGAAACGAGCGAGAAGACAAGCTTCATACTATGAATTATACCGCTTTGGTTCCAGTACTTGTAAAAGGTATGCAAGAACAACAAGAGCTTATTCTTGAGCTTCAAAAGGAAATAGAATTACTAAAAAACAAGTAGTACCTGAATAATTAAGAGGCTTCAGATTTAAGAACGGTTGGCAAAATCCGTTAATGGCTAATGCGTACCACTTTGGATGAGTTAGTCTCAGCTCGACCATAAAACCATTTGGTTAAACAGTATGGACATGCTAAAAACTTTGCATTGTTAATACCTGCTATCTTTAGCCGAACCGTGTGTCGTCCCCAAAAAACCATGTAAACTGAGTTTAAATGAAAGAAGACGTTTATCAATTCCTTTACAAGCGAGACAAGCCTATGCCAATGAAAATTATGGGCGTTATTGCGGCAATATTCAGCATTGGTGGGGTAGCCTCTTCTCCCTTTTTTGGAATAATAATGGCTCTTGGAGCTGGAGGACTCATAGCCTACCAAAGTGGTATTGAAGTCAACTTTAAAGAAAGAACCTACCGTTTAATTACTGCAATAGGGCCTCAAGGATTTGGCTCTTGGGAATCGTTGCCCGCAATAAAATGCGTTTCCGTTTTTAAAACAACGCTTGTAAGCTCAACCTACGGGAGGTCAAATGCGAGTATAACCACGAAGCAATCAGTCATTCAGGTTAATCTAGCAACGGAGCAAAACAAGCGCATTCGTTTATTTGAAACCGAAGAAATTGAAGAAGCATTTGCTTTTGCCAAAGTAGTTGGCCAAAAACTAGACCTGAAGACTTGGGACGCCACAGAAAAAGAAGGAAAGTGGATTGACTAGAGTTCAAAACCCAATCTCTGCAAGACATAAAATTAGTCGGACATCCTTAGCAAACACGTTACCATTATGCTCATCTGGCATCAAAAGAAATCCGTGAGTTTTTTAGGTGCGTAAGTAGCTTAAACCAAACATTCCGCAATTTCTACCGTTATTGAGCTTCAACAATACAAGCACATGACTGATAACGATAAGAGGATAGAACGCGCACTAGAGCAGAAAGATTGGGGAGAGATTAAGAGCAAAGACTCTTGGCAGATTTTTAAAATTATGGCCGAGTTTGTTGAAGGATTTGAAACCCTCGCAAGAATTGGTCCCTGTGTGTCCATTTTTGGTTCTGCAAGAACAAAACCCGAGAACCAAAACTATGCCTTGGCAGAAGACATCGCTTTTAAACTGGCGCATAAAGGTTTTGGAATTATTACCGGGGGTGGACCTGGTATAATGGAAGCGGGTAACAAAGGCGCCAACCGTGCTGGAGGTAAGTCTGTTGGACTTAATATTGAATTGCCTTTTGAGCAACACGAAAACCCGTACATAGACACGGATAAGTTTATCAATTTCGATTACTTTTTTGTTCGCAAACTCATGTTTACCAAGTACGCCCAAGGCTACATTGTTCTTCCGGGCGGTTTCGGTACAATGGATGAGTTGTTTGAAGCGCTTACATTGATTCAAACTGGCAAAGTGGCTAAGTTCCCTCTGGTTCTTGTGGGTACCGAATATTGGGGCGGCTTAATTGATTGGATTAAAAATACCATGCTTGGTAAGGAAGGAAACGTGAGTCCTAAAGACATGGACCTCATACAATTGGTTGATTCTGCTGATGAAGCTGTGGAGATTATCACCGATTTCTATTCGAAGTATGACATTAAGCCTAATTTCTAGGCTATGTCTCAATCTTTATAAACTTTCTCTTTTTGCCTTAACGGTTACGTTTTGGCGATGGTGTGCCTCCTACTTTCATTTAGCAAGGCCAACTCTGTTGGTTTTCAAATGCTAAAGGCTGGAGTTTTTAAGAGAGAAATTATTCGTTTAACAGCGGAACTCTTTTCGTGCTCAGGTCGTAAGAAACACACCACGCATGAGAAAAGCTTCACTATTTCTACTACTATCCATTGCCGCGTTTCAGGCTAAAGCACAAAACAACTGGCAAGATTTAATGCACGATGGAAGTGCAAACTTCTTCGACATTCAGGCCGACTTCAACCTCTATTACGATTCTGTAATGGTTGGCGAAACCTCCATCCCGAAGGGAAAAGGAATAAAACAGTTTAAACGATGGGAATATTACTGGCAAAATAGAGTTGACCAATTTGGCAACTTTCCTCCTGCTGGTCATACACTTCGCGAAGCACTTGATTATGCCGAAGACAACGCAAACCGTAGCTATGAAACAGGTACTGGAAGCTGGGAAATTGTAGGGCCTACTCCTACCCCAACAAACGGAACGGGCCAGCCAAACGGAAGCGGACGAGTAAACTGTATTGCTTTTCATCCTACAGACGCCAACACAATTTTTGTCGGAGCTCCTGCCGGAGGATTTTGGAAAAGCACGGATAATGGTTCTACTTGGACCGAATATTCTAGTGGATTAGTCCGACTTGGCGTTTCAAGCATAGTTATTCATCCAACCACACCAAACACAATTTATATAGCCACGGGCGATAGAGATGGTGGAGATGCTCCTGGCTATGGCGTTTGGCGTTCTACCGATGGTGGAGTTACGTGGGCTTCTAGGAACAACGGCATGGGAAACCGCACTGTTTACGAAGTGCTAATGCACCCAACTAACCCAGATATTTTAATTGCGGCAACAAGTGGCGGCAGAATTTACCGTTCAACAAATGGCGGGGCCAATTGGGCTTACGATTATGTTGGAACCAATTGCAGAGACATTGCTTTTCATCCGTCAAACCCAGATATAGTTTATGGTGGTGGTGGAGATTTTGTACGCAGTACAGACAACGGTGTTTCGTTTGTCACTGTAACTAGCGGAGTTCCGAACGCAAGTAGAATTGCAATTGGCGTATCTGCAGATGAACCAAATTGGGTTTATCTCTTGGGAGGAGATGGTAACGGATTGGTTGACTTGGTGCGCTCTACAGACAGTGGTTTAAACTTCAACTCAAGAACAACTACCCCAAATATCCTAGGTTGGGATTGGGATGGAAGTGATGTGGGTTCACAAGCTTGGTACGACTTAGTAATGGCCGTAAACCCGACCGATGCTGACGAAATTTATACGGGCGGAATTAACATTTGGAAATCCACAGATGGCGGTTCTACAATGAATTTAAGTGGCCATTGGGTTGGTAGTGGTGGAGCAGATGATGTTCATGCCGACCACCATGCCATGGAGTTTTCTCCGCATAACGGCAACGTTTACAACGGTAACGATGGTGGCGCCTACTACT
>JBMYXX010000235.1:0-4861 GCA_049608805.1 Flavobacteriales bacterium
CGTGTAAACTCTTCTATTTCTTTAGCTGTAAGGTCGTTTTTGCGTTTCACGAAGTGCCTTCTGATGTACAAGGCAATCTCATTATCTGGCGAGATAATGCCCAAATACTCGTTACTCCGAGATGAAATGCCTTTGACAACTTCGGGCGCAAACGGCACCGGATTGGAATACAACGAATCGTAATAAGCACAAGAAGGAAGTAGCCCTTCCACTTCCAAATACTTTTCTTCATGGTCTTTCGGGTACCAACGCGGATCATCGAATTCCATAGCTAGAAACTTGTTGAAGTTCGCTTCGGCCTCCTTGAATTTCTTATTCTGAAAATCAATCATACCCATGTAGTAATACGGATACATGTGATATTCTGGACAAAGGTCAGCCACTTGCTTCATTGGCTTGTAGCCGAATCCAATCCCGCGGCTCATTGGGTTTTTCTCCGCCTTTTTCAGTTGCTCATACGCTTTCGCGAAAATGGCTCCGTGGTGGTCTTCTTCGGAATTTAGAATCTCCTTGTAAAGTTCTCGCCTCACAGACGGTTTCCGTTCATCTACCGCCTGATTCCAAAGCTTCTGCACCTTCTTGTTGCCGGGCATATCGCAAGCATCTGGATTCTGGGAACTAGCCACCAGCGAACAGTGAATAGCGAACAGAAATAAGCATGTTCTAAAAATCTGAAATCTCAACTCTGACATCTGAAATCTGTTCTTACTTCGGTTTTCCAAACAATCCATTCAACAAATTCCCCGCTTCTTTCTTTGCGCGCTCCTCAGCTTCTTTAGCTAGTTTCTCTGCTTCTTTTCTTGCTCTTTCTTCTGCCTCCTTTCTAATTCTATCGGCTTCTTCTCTGGCTTTGCGCTCTAGCTCATCTTTCTGCTTGTTGAATTCCTCTTCGGCTGCTGCTTTAAGGTTCTCAGTCGGGCTTCCACCACCACTTGTTCCTCCAAATGATGGCGTGATTTTCGGCTTGTCAAACGTTCCTTTTATCAGAATATCGACCTTAACCTTATCTCCTGCTGAGAAATTGGCACCTAGCGAGTTGGCCTGAGAAACCAGTCCGCCAATAACTGCATTGGCTTGACTGCCTAAAGCGGCAGTCGGAACTTCGGTAGCCATTACATAATCCATTGTTTGGTCAAAACCATGACTACCAAATATGTTGGTAGAAACTGGTCCTATTTTCACATCAAAAGGCGCTACGGAAACTCGGCCATCAACAAATTCGAAACTCAGATTTACATCCTTCACTTCTGGATTTTTAAACGCATTAATCTTAACCACTTGCGCAATCTTATCCAAGGCTTCGGTTCCAGTAATTTTCAGGCTTTTCGACTTTAATCGGCCATTACCATTTAGGGAATTGTAGTCCACTTCGGTACCGTTTTTCATCGCTCCGCGAACATTCATTGTAATGGACGCACGGCCTTCTGTTTTCTTGGCTATTGGTGCTAGCTTTCGGATGGTTCCCGATGCTTCGTAAGCCTCCTTCACCACAATATTCTGAACATCAAGGCTGTAATTCAACTTCGCCTTTATTTCATCGCTTGTATCGTAATAACCATTCATGGCAACGGAGCCTCCGAGTGTATTGAACGACAATCCGCGCAAATCAGCTTTGCCATTTCTCACAACCACCTTGCCTTTTGTATTCAGTAAGTTGAGGTTGTCATATACAATCTTGGTGATGTTTGTGTTGAAAGTCACGTCCAGATTCTTCGGAATTAGAACTGGTTCAGACACTCCTTCGCCACCTGCTGGTGTTTCTTCGTTAGGCTCCGATTCAGGTGCATCTGGGTCTGTTGGTGTTAACCCAGCCAATTCATTTCCTTCAATTAATGTGCTGTTGAATGTGAAGTTTCCTTTCAACGTTCCATCGCCCAAGGCATAACCCAAATAGTTGGTGATTTTCCCATTGAGTTTGAAGTCAGACATCCCAGCCTTAGCATCAAAAGAGGCCAACTCTAAGTAGCGTGGTGCGAACTTAAACTGAGCGTATTTCACTTCTACAGGAACCTCAACCGATTCGGTCGAATAGACAACATCCATGAGGATAAACTCACCCTTGGCGTTGAATTTCTGGTAACGACCTCTGTCCAAATCAGACTGCTTTCCTTTCATTTCAGCATCTGCAATGATGGTTCCTGACAGCTTGTCTCCCTCCTCCATTGGAATAGCATCAGCCAAACTGGTTAAATCAATTTTTCCTTTGAATGAAGCATCAATATTTGGGTCGGAAACAGGAGTTTTAACCAACGCTCGAATTTCAAATGGATTACCAGCCAGCTGAAACTTGAATGTTTTCATATCGATGACCGTATTATCAACGTCCCCGCCTGGGTTGGCCACGCTTAAATCTATGGCAATGCCATCAACGCTCTTTGGTAAATCTGGATACTTAAACTGGCCGTTTCCAACCTTAACATTGGCAGTAAATCCAGGGATTGCATTCTCGTTATACGTTCCCTTTACCATTCCATTCAACTCCAAAGAGCCGCTGGCTTTTACATCAGAAAAGTCCTTTGCGTAAATGGCTGGAACCAGAGAAAGAATTTCTTTGAACTCGGTTTTAGCCGCACTATAGGTAACGTCAAGGTTAATGTCGTCTTCGTTAGGCATGGAGATGTTTCCATCAAGTGCCAAATGCAAGCCGTTAATTCTGAATTCATTCTGATTAAGTGTGTAGCTCTTGTTCGCCATGTCGGCATCAACATCTGCTTTCAATTCTAATTCAACACCATTTAAATATGAAACACCGCCTGTTTTGAGTTTCACAGTTTCAAGCAATAGGTTGGTATTCAGGCTTGTTCTATCAGCAGAAAAATCTCCACCTAATGTCATTTCAATGTTTGAAGTGCTGAACGACATTCCACCTTCCAAGTCATTATACATCACTTCAAGACCATCAACCCTAAAACGTTTTAGTTGAATGGCGAAAGCGCCTTCTTCTGAAGCCGCTGGCTCAGCCGATTCCTCGGTATATGCTTCTTCACTTTCAGGAACGATATCATAGTTTGCTTTACCGTTTTCTAGTACAATTATGTTGGCAAGTCCGTTAGTAAGTGCAATTTCGTTGATGATAGGTTTGCCACCGAAAGCACTCATTAAATCGACATCAAGAACTAGCGCACCAAGCGTTACAAGCGTTCGGCCTTCAAAGTCATCCTTACCTGTTACAGAAAGCCCTTCCACTCCCACGTACAAATCTGGAAATGACCGAAGCAAAGAAATGTTTACGTCAGTAAAATCGATAACGGCATTAAGGTTTGCATTGGCTTCTTTCTTAACAGCCTTGGTGATTGGCTCTTTGAGAACAATCGGCACTATGATGGCGGCCGCTACGATTAGTAAGACTAGAAATCCGAGAACGTAGAGTATTTTCTTCATACTATTTAATTGATGGTCGGGTAACGCTTGTTAATCAGTTTTATTCTTCAAAATTCAATCCAAATTGGACCAGTTGCTTCTATCTAATTGGCCTTCAGAATTGGCAACTATTGTAGCAACAGAGCAATCGCCCGTAACGTTCACTGTGGTTCTACACATATCCAGAATTCTATCTACTGGAAAGATAATTGCAACCCAAGCAGGATTTAACCCAACGCTTTCTAGAACGATAATCAGCATAATTAAGCCGGCACTAGGAACTGCCGCAGAACCTATAGAAGCAAGTGTTGCAGTGAGCACGATAGTGAGCTGTTGTGTAACACTCAAGTCAACTGCGTGAAACTGAGCCAAGAAAACTACCGCAATTGCTTGGTACATACTTGTTCCATCCATGTTAACGGTTGCGCCAATAGGCAAAACGAAGCTGGTGGTTTCCTTGCTCACACCAAGATTGTCTCTCACACAATCCATAGTAACTGGGAGCGTTGCCGCACTTGAACTCGTTGAAAATGCCAAGAATTGCGCTGGTGAAATAGCTTTAAAGAACCTTCTGTAGTTCATTCCCTTTATAGAGAATTGAACTAAAAGCGGGTAGAAAATGAATATCATAAACCCTAAACCTGCAACTACAACTAAGCTGTACCAACCAAGACCTTTGAAGATTTCAATAACCGCATTTGGGTCGTCTCCTGCCATTTTGGAAATAACACCAGCAAGCAATGCGAACACAAAAAACGGAGCAGCTTGCATTACGATATCCACCATTTTCAGGAAGACTTCGTTCATTCCGTCAACCACATTTATAACAGGCTGAGCTAAATCTCTAGGAATAGAAATCAAGGTGACTCCGAAAAAGATGGCGAAGAATATGACCTGAAGCATGAGGCCATTGTTATTCAACGAGAAGAAAATATTGCTTGGAACCATATCAACGAGCGGTTGTAGTGGCCCAGCATCTTTGGTCTTTTTAGCAGATTGCATTTTAGCCATCAGCTTGGCGTCTGGCCCTTCCGTGTCCATCAATCCACGAACAACTTCTATACGCCCGGCATATTGGTCATCGCACAAATAGCATTTACCATCCAGAACATCGATGGCATTGTCTTGTGCCCAAATCTCGTAAGCAATTCTATTGTCTGTTCTCTGTGCTTCGTCAACCGCGGTTCCTGGCGAAAAAGAATTAACCAGTAGTAACCCAACAGAAACTGAAGTAACCGTAGTTACCAAGTAGAACATCAATGTTTTGGTGGCTAATCGGCCCAGTTTGGCGGTATCGTGCAAACCAGAAATTCCCTTGATGATCGAAAAGAGTACCAACGGAACAGCAATCAGCTTTAAAAGATTGATGAATATCTTCCCAAAAGGGTCAATCCAATCAACAACAAATTTGCTCCAACCCAGTGAGCTAGAAACGAATGCGAATATGATTCCGAGAATCAATCCGATAATAATCTTCCAATGTAATGCTAGGTTTTTCATA
>JBMYXX010000236.1:0-4834 GCA_049608805.1 Flavobacteriales bacterium
ATTGTGGAAGTTAACGGACACCAACAAAAGGAACCGCCATATGTAACGGAAACGGAAGACCCTGTTGAACTCATGTTCAAAATATCTATTCCATCGCAACAAATGGCAATTCACAATTCTATTCTTGCCATACATAAGTATGACATTGGGATAAGAATTGGTGAAGACCAAGAGCTTTGGAGTAGAATTGTTAAGGAATTTCCAGTGATTAAATGTGACCATTACTCAGTGGTAATAAGAGATTTAGGCGACCGAACCATTAGCATTGCAAACTCAACCACCTACCACGCCAATCTAAACGTGCGGAAAAAAATTATTGCAGCAGATAAGGATGGTAGGATAAAACCTAAATGGCGAAAGTTTGCGTTAAGCGCAGCGTACTATAAACTTGCTATTAGTTACCTAAGTGGGAAACAGCGAGCTCTTTTCTATAAGTATATCATCATATCCATAGTTACAGATCCTTCTCATTTCTTTATTGATAAGCTTGCCAGCATGATTGGCATATGGCCAATGTTCAGACCACTTGTTGAGAAACGGCTACCGTCATTTGTTAAATCGGTTTTATGAGAATTCTTCAGGTTGTCCCAACACTAGAGCGTGGTGGAGCCGAGCGGCTAGCATTAAACATATCTTCAGAGCTCAGAACACTGGGACACGAGGTAATGCTTATCTCGCTTAGGAGGGCAAACTATTATTCAGAATTAACACAGGGAAGCGTACAAATTGCTAATGCCAGCGTGTACTATTCTTTGCTTGCATCAGACCAGATTATAACCGATGGCTATGAGTCTATTGTTAATGAGTTTGAACCAGATGTTATTCATTCTCATTTGGTCGATTCTGAATTAGTAAGCAGGCATAATCCGCGAAAAGATGTGGCATATATAACGCATTGGCACGGATGCCCAAGCCTTACCAACCCTGTTCCATTTGCAGAAAGATTTAATCGTGAATACGCATGGAAATGGAACACCAAACGCAGGTTATTGCAGAATTACCAAGTATGCAGCAACCACTTTCTATGTATCTCGGAATTCATTCAGAAATATGTAAAGGAAAACCTTAGTGCAGAAGAATCCGAAACAACTGTAATCCATAATGCCATTGATCTTTCACGATTTCGACCTATCGAAACCAAAAAGAAAGACGGTTTCCGATTAATAAGCATTGGTTCTCTTCAGAAGAACAAGAACCACATGTTCCTTTTGGGTGTGATTAAGAACCTGCTTGAAAGTGGACTGAATGATGTTTACTTAGATATCTACGGAGAAGGACCGGAACACGATTTTCTGAATGATGAAATCAAAAAACTTAACCTCTCAGACCATGTTGTGTTGCACGGAATTGTTAACAACCCAGAGATGCAATTAAATCAAGCTCATTTGCTAATTCATAGTGCTTGGCACGAGCCTTTCGGACTTATTTTTATTGAAGCCATGGCATGTGGTGTTCCAGTGGTTTCCTTCAACACTGGCGGGCCAGCCGAGTTAATCAAAGATGGTGAGAATGGCTATTTAGTTGAGAAAGATGATTTAGAAACCTTCTCTTCTCGAATAAAGGGTTTCTACGATAATCGAGAACAAATAGAAGCTTTTGGACAAAATGGAATCAAGCACGCGCAGCAGTTTGGGCTAACTGAATACGTGAAGAAGATTGAAGCACTTTACAAAAAGCGTTTAGCCGTTATCAAGAAGTGATCGTTCCCAATCCAAGTCCGCGCCTGTCGGCTGATAGTTAAGCATCTCGGAGTCTGCTCGGTCAATCCTATTGTGGGGTTTGTCATTCTTAAAAAGAACCTCAAACCTGGTATCAGAATTCTTCGATTCATCTTTCAACACATCAGGATACTCGCCAAACAGTTCGTAATCAATCGGTGAGAGACGATTACAGAATTCCCGTTGGAAACGCCATTTTAAACTCTTTGGTTCATTCGTCCCGAACTCCTTTTGATTCCATGACTCCTTAAAAAGATCAAAGTCAGAAATTTCCACTGGTCTGTCAGAATCCGAGTGTTTATTAAACGCTTCGCGCCATTCGAAATACTGTCTTCTGTAGATGAGATTATCGTCAGACTTCAAACCTTCGCAATGGAAGTAATATCGCTTCAACTCCTTCTCAATAGCGTAATAGAAAGGCACCCGAATCACATCAAACTTACCATACTCCACATATTCAATATCCTGTCCGAATCTTACAAGAATTGGCTCGCCTGGGTCAATGGCCGGAAGGTTTTTTCGGGTGTGATGAAAGTCTCCCCGCAGGTTAGTTCTTGGTAACTGAATGGTTCTCGGCCTATCATCCTTTAGCACCTTTTCTCGAAGCAACTTCATATCCTCAGAACCAGAAGTTCTGCAAACCATATCCGCGTCCCACCGCAAGTGCCACTTATACCGTGTATGCGCTAACCCAGCATTTCGGCAGTCGCCTAAAAGTGCACCAGGCATTTCTAGTACATCCACTTCTATCTGGCTACCGAATTCTGCTTTAAAATCCTTCATTATTCGGAGGGTGGAATCATCAGAACCATTGTCTATACAAACAACCTGATCCACCACCCCAATCAAACTTTTCAGGCAAAATGGAATAATGTATTCCTCATTTTTAGCTGAGACCACAGCCGTAATCCCGTCTTTTAACGGTTCTCCTCCACGGGCCTTGTCCCAGCTTCTATTCCAACTATACCAACCATTGTAAAGAATGGCCCGAAGTACTTTTCGGATAATAATTTTTAGCTGGTTCATTTGAAGCCAAAGATGCGTTTAACCTTTTGAACAGCAACACCCGTTATTGTAGTATCATTCTGCTCCGCATGAAAATTTGCGGGTTCCCAACGCTTTAGCAGATAGTAATAGAGCGAATAACCACCGGGCAAGTTTCGAATCAGACTAAATCGGTTTTGCCATTTGGCAAATTCTGTTTTTAAAGAATAATCTGGCTTCACTTCCAAACCATCTAACCTGAAAGGATAAACCTGATGTTCGGTTTTTTCATCAGAAAGCTCCAACTCCACTACTCCGCCTTTTCGTCCGCTTTTGCGGATAGGCCAAACACTTTTCCCATTTACAATATCATCAAAACAGAAATTTCCCAAACTAAAATAGATTGGTGCATCCTTATAAACCATACTTGATTGGAATGTGTGCGTATGATGCCCAATTATGGCATCTGCACCAGCATCAACCATTTGTTTGGCCTGCCCTATCTGTTCTTGATGCGGGAAGTATCCGTAATCGCATTTTCCACCCCAATGCAATAACACAACAACCTTATCCACTTCTTCCTTCAGCCGCATAATGTCTTCCACAATCTTTTGCATCCAAAACATGTTAGGGTAAACATCTGCACCATCGGGAAGCTTCGGGTTTGTATCCTCATGCACGTAGTTCAAAAAACCAATTTTCCAACCGTCTTTCTCAAAGACATAAGGAAGACTAGCTTCTGGCTTGTGAGTTGAGGCTCCTAAGTAATCGATTTCGAGCTCATCCAACTTTTTGGTTGAACTCTCAAAGCCCTCTTTCAAATTATCGTAAACATGATTTGTGGCCAAAGAAACCAATCCAAGGTTAAGGAACTTCAAAGCGCTTAACGCTTTTAAAGAAGTGTGTATTCGCGGAACCTTCTTTTCATTTTGGACAGAACCAGCGGCCAAGCATTCTAAGTTCCCAACAGTCAAATCTGCATCAGAAAGAAGTTCAGAAACCTCAGAAAACGGATTCTCACCAGACTCCAGCAAATCGATATACCTATCGTTGAAAGAAACGTCTCCCACAAACCGAATACGTAATGGTTTTCTATCCTGCATGAAGCTGTAAAGATAAATTGCGAATTTTAGCCACAACACGATTTACATGTTATTCGGAACACTTCGAACGTCAAGCGCATTTTTAAAAGAAAACTCAGAAGGTTTTCGCACTACGTCTTTTGGCGAAATGACGCTTATTGTAAACAATCGAAGTGCTACCCCACGAGGAATTTTTGAAACCACGGAGAGTAAGTTCGCCTTCACTTCGGAAAAGCCGTACTTAAAAGACGAATCTGGCTACAGAATTATTGATTCTGCCACTGAACCTCTGCACGTTCTTTCGCCAAAGGCCGAAAACAACTTTGCGGCATTTGAAGTCATGAAAAGCAATGAAGGTTGGTCTGGCTTTGCTTCTTCGGCAAGAATAACCAGAGCAAGAACGTACTTTCTATTTGTTGATGGTGGAATTCTATGGTCTGATGACTTAAGAGAACTTATTCCCTATTCAACGCGAGAAATGAACCCGATGGGTGCATTTTCCATTTTAAAATATGGCGATGTACCTGAATACATCACGGTTATAAAAGGCATTTTCTGTGTTCCCGTTGGGCAATGTTTGAAATTCAACGAAAAGGATTTTGATGCTTGGTTGAGCAAGCGCGAAATCCCTCGAGAAGCCTTTGAGTTTTACTTCAACCTAGATTTCCCGATGGATGGTGGCGACCTTCCTAAGACGGAAAAACTCATGGAAGCGGAGTTTGAATTCGTTTCAACTTTAAATCCGATAGTTCCCGTTTCTGGCGGTGTTGACAGCACGTTGGCTAATTGTCTTATAGACAAGTTCATAGATAAACCTTACCCAGCGTATTACATTCAGTTTGGGCAAGATGACCCTGAGTTGAAATTTGCACAAGATGCCGCCAAAGCAACAAAAGCCGAGTTGGAAATTGCGCTTTTTCAGCCAGAAGACACCATCCCAAGTTTTGAGTATCAGAAGGAACATGCCATTCAGCCAATAGGCGAAAGCTCCACAATTTCTACCGCATATCATTTCATGCGTCAAGGTCATGAAGGGCATAAAATCATTGA
>JBMYXX010000237.1:0-4756 GCA_049608805.1 Flavobacteriales bacterium
CTGAAATTTCTTGACAGAGTTCTGTTAGAACGCCAGAAGCATCTTTTGGGTGAACAAAGCAGATAAGCTTGTTGTCAGCTCCTTTTTTTGGCGCATCGTTAAGCAGCCTAAAGCCATCAGATCTAAGCCGTTGCATTTCTGAGAGAATGTCTTTAACGCTGTAGGCTATATGATGAATTCCTTCTCCGCGCTTTTCAACAAATGAGTGAATTGCACTTGTAGTGGATGTTGCCTGAAGCAGTTCAATTTTGTTGTTCCCAGCCTTAAAAAAGGCCGTAACAACGTTTTCAGAAACAACCTCTTCTCGCTTATAGCACTTGGTGTTAAGCAGGCGTTCGTACACCGGAATTGATTGTTCTAAATCTTTAACCGCAATTCCTATATGTTCAATGTGCTCCATGCTGCAAAATAAAAAAGCCGACTCAATCGAATCGGCTTTTTATAAATCTTGTTTTTAGAAACTTAGTGCTTAAACGTTCCTGTTTTGGTTCCGTAGTTCAGGTAGTAAGTTCCTTTTTCTAAACCAGAAACATCAACACGCTTACTTACGCCTTTAGAAACAATGTTGCCGTAGCCGTTAAAAATCTCGTAAAGTGTAATGTCAGAGAAGTTAATTGCATCCGAAGCTTTTTTCCCGTCTCCTGGTTGGAAAGTGATATCTGGCAAAGGAGAGTTTAGCTTACTTTCAAACGAATAACGTGGCTTGCTTCTGTGGTCTTTTTGCTTCAATCTAAAACGGTTTTGCCCGTTATGAATTGTTGTAAGCTGAACCTCATAGTTGTTCTTTTCAGGATTTCCTTTTCCTTCAAACTCACCAACTTCTACCCATTTGTTCCATCTAAATTGCTCAATAATAAAAGGCAGTTTTCCGGTTTCGTTGGTAGTGGTAACTTCTAACAAACCTTGCTTGCTAATTCCCATAGAGGCAATTTCAAAAGTGCTCATCGGCTTTAAAACCTCTGGGTTTACCACTTTTGGCTTGCAATCATCTTTGTGCGAGATTCTAATTTCAACCTCAGAACCAAGCTCTAACTGGAAAAAGCTCAAGTCAATTTCGTAGGCGCTTGAGTTAATTTCATCTGTTGTTGTTTGCCCGTTTACTTTTACCTCAAACGTGCAAAAACCAACACCCTCAGATGCAAATGGGTTCTGAACATAGAGGTTTCTACCATGGTAATTTCCTTCAAGAAGGATAGTTCCAGCGAAAGTCGGGGCGGCACAAAGAAGCAGTAATAAAGCAAGGATATGCTTTGTGCTAAGTACGAATCTTGTCATTTGTGTTGAAAACTTGTTAGTAACAGGCAATATTACGGGGTTGCGAAGATAATTCAAAACGCGTGCCTAAGTTAGATTTTTGATTCATGGGATGGAAAAATCGATAATTCGACATATTGCTTTCCATTGACAGAAGCATTAATCTTGTATAAGCACAAAAAGATGAAACCTTCATTTACGCCTGCACTTCTACTGATTTTTCTTGCTACGGTTACGTTTTATTCTTGCGAAAGAATTGGAACCAACCAAAATGAACGCATACCTAACGGTGATGTGCACCTTGGCGGAACGCTTAATGTGGCAGTTTCTGAAGAGGTAGAATCTTTTTTGCCTAGCATGATTACTACTGCTGTTTCTTCAGAAATTGGAACACACCTGCATTGCGGTTTACTCAGTTTAAACCCGCAAACACTAGAAGTTATTCCTGGTTTAGCCGAGAGTTGGTCTGTAGATAACAAGAAAACATCTTTTGTTTTTAACCTAAGAAGAGGCGCTCAATTTCATGATGATGAGTGCTTTGCTGGAGCAAGCAGAGAAATAACCGCTCATGATTTTAAATACACGTTTGAGTACTTGTGTGGCTCTGAGAACAACGCAGCGTTTGAAACCACATTTAAGAACCGAGTAACTGGTGCAAACGACTTTCACGAAGGAACGGCTAGTCAAGTTTTAGGCGTTCAGGTTATTGATGATTATACGCTGAGGATTGAACTAGACAAACCAGACGACTCTTTTTTGTTTGTTCTTGCGCAGCCTTCTACAGCCGTTATTTCAGAAAAGGCAATAACCAAATATGGAGCAGAGTGCAAGGTTGGAGCGGGGCCGTTTTGGTTAAGCTCTACCACAGCGGGTTTGGTTTTAGAGAGAAACCCAACCTTCTTTCTAGCAGACGCGTTTGGCAATCAATACCCTTATCTCAACGCTATTGTTTTTAAAACCGAATCGACCAAGACGGAGCAACTAACGCAGTTTTTTAACGGAGAACTAGACGTGGTTTCGGGTTTATATCTAGACCCAGTAAGAGAAATTTTAGAGGGTCAGATGAAGAGCTTTTCGGGCAAAGAACCCAAGTATATTATGAAGCGAGAAACGGAGTCTGCCGGATATGAGTCTTACAGCATTTTCAACAGCAACCTGAAAGATTTTGGGAGCAACTTTATGGGTTACAGAGATTTTTCTCGAGTTCAGGTTGAACAATAGAAACCCAATTTCAATTACATCTACATGAATTTAGACAAGAAAGTGGCCCTTGTTACCGGAGGTAGCAACGGCATAGGAAAAGAGATTGCACAGCAGTTAGTGGCTGCTGGGGCAAAAGTTTACATAACTGGCAGAAATGCCGAACGTTTATCGGCCGCAGCAGAAGAAATTGGTGCGGTTGGTGTAAAGTCAGACGTATCTGTACAAGGAGATGTTGATGCCGTGTTTCAACAAATTTCTGAAGCAGGAGACGGCTTAGATATTCTGATTAACAATGCAGGTTTTGGGGCCGGTTGGGCGGAGGTTGATGAGATAAATATGGACCATATGCTTCGTGTTTACCAAACCAATGTGTTTGGTGCCACAATGATGGGGCAGGCCGCAGCCAAAATTTTCAAGGCACAGAAGTCTGGGAGCATTGTAAATATTGGATCAACGGCTTCTGTTAAAGGCTACGGAAAAGGGAGTATTTATGCTTCTAGCAAGTTTGCGCTAAGAGGCTTGAGTCAATGTTGGCAAGCCGATTTACGACCGTTTAACGTACGAGTAATGCATGTTAATCCATCAGAAGTAACAACCGCTTTTGGTAAAACAGATGGAGAGAGCAGGCCAGAGGAAGGAAACAAACTTCGACCTAAAGAAATTGCGGATGTAATAATCTCTCAGCTTAAAATGGACGACCGTGGTTTTGTACCTGAAGTGACGGTATGGGCCACCAATCCGTGGTAATCTGCGGGTTTCACGTAACTAGACTATATATTTGAACGACAATCAAAAAACATGATGAAACGCATTACTCTATTATCTATTTTTTCAATTCTTTCTTCTGCCATTGCATTTGCGCAACCCAGCACTGTAACCGTTGGTAGTACAACGCTTGATGTACGGGTGGTTTTTCAGGGGACAAATTCTAGCAATGGAATTGATATACCTTGGGAAATTCAGTGGGGTCCAGATGACCACATTTGGATGACCGAACGCTCTGGACGAGTTGACCGACTAAACCCAGAAACGGGTGTTAAGTCGATTGTTTTGGACTTAAGCAGCACAGTTTATGATCAGTCTGAAGCAGGTCTTTTAGGACTACAGCTTGACCCTGACTTTGAAACAAACGGATACGTTTACTTGGCTTACACCTACTCTCAGAGTTTTAACGTTGTAAAAGAGCGTATTGTGCGTTACACATATAACAGCGGAACAAATTCACTTGGCTCGCCAATGACTTTGCTAGACGGTATTGAAGGCTACAGCACTCACATTGGATGCCGGTTACTTATACTTCCTGACAATACAATGCTTGCAACTACTGGAGATGTTCGTGAAGAAAATTCACTTCCTCAAGATTTAGATGAATTGAATGGTAAGGTGCTGAGAATGAACCTTGATGGGTCTATACCTGCTGATAATCCGTTTGGCAGCAGCAGCTACGTTTACACTTATGGCCACAGAAATGCACAAGGCTTAGTTTTAGCTCCAAATGGAATTTTGTACAGCTCGGAGCATGGCCCAACAACCAATGACGAGTTCAACATTATTATACCAGGCCAAAATTATGGCTGGCCAGAAGTTGAAGGGTTCTGTAACCAAGGCTGGGAAACATCTTGGTGTAATTCTCAAAGCGATTATGAAGACCCAATTGCTATTTGGAGCGAAAACGCAACTATTGCTCCTTCTGATTTAGTTTGGTACGATCATCCTGCTATTCCAGAATGGGACGGTAAAATGTTGATGACCGTATTGAAGAACAAGCATCTTAAAGAAATTGAGGTAGATATGGCCGGAACAAGTGTAGTTGGTGAGACCATTTGGTTTCAAAACACTTTCCAAAGACTAAGAGATATTTTGGTTGCACCTGATGGACGAGTGTTCCTAGCAACAAGCGGTAATTCATGGGCAAATTCAGCGCCATTTACACATTCAATTGTTGAGTTGAAAAACTCTAGCTATAGCCCAATAGGGATTGAGGAAGGCATTGTAAATGTGGAAACCAAGATTTATCCTAACCCAAGTAATGGAATGACTACAATTTCTTTTCCAAGAGAAATGAGAGGAGCAGAATATCGTGTTGTAGATTTTACGGGAAGAGTAATTGCTAGCGGACAAGTAACAAACCTTAACACGCAGTTAGATTTCTCTGGTTTGGCATCTGGTTTGTACACGGTGCAAGCAACCAAAGGGAAATACGCAACTAGCGAGCGACTCATCTTAAGCAAATGAAAAACATTACTCTAACTACTCTTTTCGCACTTTTTTGCACACTAGCATTTAGCCAGGTAGCCAA
>JBMYXX010000238.1:0-4744 GCA_049608805.1 Flavobacteriales bacterium
AAGTCGAAGCATCATCATTCAGCAGCTTATATATTGCTCGGCTAATGATCGCCTTCCGTACTTCGCCAGAAGATTCCATTACCCCAGTATTGACTCCACTTTTTACCTTCATCTGTTTTAATATTTTTGAAACATAACTCAAACTACTACATCCATGAAAAAAACCTTTACAACCTTACTTTCTTTAGCACTGATTGTTGGTCTTTCTTACGGTCAGTCTAACCAAGAACCAACACAACATCTAGAACCTGAAATTGACGATTGCGCTACCTGCGCAGGAGGCGGTGGTGGTAGTAATGGAGCTGGTGTCATTTATAGTTCAGACACAACGGCTTGCTACGAATGGAACGGAACAGAATGGGAAAGCTATGAGCGCGAGTACTATGATTATAACAGTAATGGAGACGAAATTTATTCTGTTTACCAAGAATGGAACGGAACAGAATGGGAAAACGAACAAAATTATTCATACACGTACGACTTAGATGGCAACCTTCTTGATTTGACATCGCAATCATGGGAAGTTGGCATGTGGGAAAACGCCTATCGGGAAGAAAGAACTTATGATGCCAATGGCAACCGATTGACATTCCTTCAGCAAAATTGGAATAGTGGAGCTGGAGTCTGGAATAATGTGCGCAGATACGACTACACCTATGATGCCAATGACAATGAATTAACCAGAACCGAAAATGAGTGGGATGGAAGTTCTTTTTACATAGGATCTGTATCAACACGGACGTATGATGGTAATGACAATGTCCTTTCAGTAACAAACCAAGAGTGGGACGGTTCTATGTTGGTGAACACTTATAGATTCACCAGTACTTACGATGGAAATGGAAACCTATTGTCCAACACTTTTGAGAATTGGGACGGAACAATGTGGGTTTACAGCAGCCGTGAGGTACTAACATATGATGGAAACAACAATCGACTAACTGAAACATATGAAGACTGGGATGGAACAATGTGGGTTGGAAGTTCGCAATATGTATATACGTATGCCGGTTCAGAAAACTACGTTACTGAAACTGAATACGATTGGGACGGCACACAGTATGTTGAGGATAGCTATTACGAATATGAGTACGATGTAAACGGCAACATCACATTAGAAACATCATCAGAATGGGACGGCTGCATGTGGATTTACGATGAAAGAGAAGCCACCAACTACGATGTTAACGGCAACCAAATTTTCAGCGAGCAATTTTACTGGGATGGCACACAATGGGTAGGAGAACGGACCAGCGACTATACCTATGATGCGAACCTAATTCGAACAATGGAATTATATAAAGAATGGGATGGAAGTGCCTATGTAAACTCGAGCATGTGTACCACCACTTATGCCGAAATTGTAACAGGAATAGCTGATGTCTCTAATTTGGATGGTGCTGTATTTCCAAATCCATCTAACGGATTGTTTACCGTTAAAGCAGTTGGCATTTACACGTTAGAAGTTACCGATGTAAGCGGCCGTTCTGTGTACACCGCAAATGGTAATGGACAAACAGAAATTGACCTGAGCCATTTGAAAGCAGGCATTTACATGCTAAGCCTAATTCAGAATAATAACCGAGCAGTTACTCGAATTATGAAGCAATAATCACTTTTTAACTTCATTAGAAAACCCCGAATGGTCTGTTCCATTCGGGGTTTCTTTTTTAGGAATAGCCTTTCTGAGAAACGAAGTACATCTCCATTTCGCCTTTGCCTTTGGCTTCAACCTTACCACGGCTTTCGAAGGTGAAAGCTGGGTCGTTTTTTAGCAATTCGTAAGTCGCTTCGCTGATGTTGACCTTACCTACTTCACCAGACGATTCCATTCGGCTTGCTGTGTTTACGGTGTCTCCCCAAATGTCATATTGAAATTTCTTAACGCCCACAATACCAGCTACAACTGGGCCTGTGTGAACGCCAACGCGCATTTCAAAACATGGTTTTCCCTCAGCATCCAATTTTGCTTTTCTAGTGGAAATGAAAGCTTGCATTTCTAAAGCGGCCAGCACGGTATTCTTTACTGAATCATCAGTTGGAACAGGCAAACCACCAGCGGCCATGTAAGCATCTCCAATGGTCTTTATCTTTTCAATATTGTACTTGCCTATAATGCCGTCAAAGGCCTCGAAACAAGTGTTTATCTCAGCGACCAACTCTTGAGCACTCAGCTTCTCGCTGGCGGCCGTAAACCCTTTAAAGTCGGTGAATAGAATAGAGACCATCTCAAAGTCTCTAGCATCGGCTCTGCCTTTTTCTTTGAGCTCTGCCGCAATATCCGCTGGAAGAATATTGAGCAAGAGGTTTTCTGAACGGTCTTTCTCCACTTGCAATGTGGCTTTAGATTGTTGAACGTACCTCCATCGCCAAAAGAAACCGCCTGCCAATAGCAAGGCAAAGAAGCCAACTCCTCCAAAAATGTTTCTCGTCCTATTCTTCTGGCGTACTTCTTCTTGATGGGCTTCCTCCACCAATCGGTCAGCCTCAACTTGTGCAATGCTGTCTTGTAGCATTTGCTTGGCAAATTCCATTTGTTGGAGCTTTTTAACGGTTTCTTCGGCATTTAACGAGTCTTCCGCTAATCGCATAAGTTCGATGTACAATAGTGCCTCGTTTCCTCTGCCTAACGACTTGTATGAATCGTATAAACATTGACAAGATATTTTTTGCAACATTATTGCTCCAATTTCTTCACTTAGTTCAAGCGCAGCTTTGCATTTAACAATGCCCTGCTCAAACTTTCCTTGTTTGTTAAACACAGACCCGATATTATTCAGAGAATTAGCCACCCCCCTTTTATCTCCAATTTCCTGCCTAATACTTAATCCGCGTTGGTAATAATCTAGTGCCTGATTATAGCTGCCTTGATCTTTTTTGATATTTCCAATATTATTAAGCGAAACCGCTAGTCCGCTTTTATCTCTCGTTTCTTCTTGAATCTTTAAGCTTCGTTCATAATACTCCAACCCTTTGGAGAAATTCTTTTGGACACTATAAATACCGCCAATATTACTGAGACAGTTGGCAATTTTATTCCTAAAACCTAACTCCTCATTTAGCTTTAAGCTACGTTGATAATAACTTAGAGCTAAATCATAATTTTCTTGGTAGTTGTAAATAGTGCCAATGTTGCCTAAAGAATTAGCAACACCTCCTTTATCGTCTATCTCTTCGCGTATTTTCAAGCTTCGCTGATAGTAACTTATGGCAGAAAGATAATTGCTTTGATCTGCGTAAATAAGCCCAATATTGTTCAAAGAGACAGCAATTCCGCCTTTGTTACCCATTTGCTCAACTATCTTCAAGCCCTGCTTATAACAGTCTAACGCTCTCGGATAGTTTCCTTTTAACCAAAAACTTACCCCTTGAATATTGTATGCTAATGTTTTGGCCTTTGAGAAATCCTTTCTTTCTCCGTATTCCAGAAGGCGTTTTGCAAGAATGAAGGCCGAATCAGGATTACTATACACAAACCCATCCCAGATATAATCATCATACGCCTTAACACGGATAGAGTCAGGAAGCCCGTCATCCTGCCAAACCTTATACAGCGAATCCAAATTGTTTTGAGCAGTTACTTGCTTAGCAGAACAAGCCACAACAAGAAGTAGAAATATGTTTTTCATTGAAGAAGGTTTGGTCTTCCGTAAAAATAGAAAAGCAATATAGCGAGAAGAACAAAATACATTGCAGGCAGGGCTTTATACAGTGATTGCAATCGATAACTTTGCACCCTTCAAAAAAGCACCCGAATGAGCGAGATTGCCGCTAAGTACGACCCAACACAAACCGAAGACAAATGGTATAGCTACTGGATGGAGAATGGATATTTCCATTCGGAGCCAGACGAGCGCGAGCCGTACACCATTGTCATTCCGCCACCAAACGTAACGGGCGTTTTGCACATGGGCCACATGCTCAACAACACCATTCAGGATGTATTGGTGCGGAGAGCGCGTATGCAAGGCTTCAACGCATGTTGGGTTCCTGGAACCGACCACGCATCTATTGCTACGGAAGCCAAGGTTGTAAACAAGCTGAAGGAAGAAGGAATTAAGAAGTGGGACTTGTCTCGAGACGAGTTTATGGAGCACGCTTGGGAATGGACGCACAAACATGGCGGCATTATCCTGGAGCAATTGAAAAAATTGGGAGCTTCTTGCGATTGGGAACGAACACGTTTCACAATGGAAGATGACCTGAGCGATGCCGTTATCGACACGTTCATTGATTTGCACGAGAAAGGATTGGTTTACAAAGGCCACCGAATGGTGAACTGGGACCCTTCTGCCCTAACAGCGGTTTCAGATGAAGAAGTGAACCACAAAGAGGTTAATTCCAAGTTGTACTATGTGAAGTATCAGGTTGAAGGAACGGACGAATGGCTAACCATTGCCACTACCCGACCTGAAACCATTTTGGGCGATACGGCCATCTGTATCAATCCAGAAGATGAGCGTTTTACGCACTTGCATGGTAAGCGTGCGATTGTTCCGATGGTGAACAGAAGTATTCCAATTATTTTGGATGATTATGTTGATGTAGAATTCGGAACAGGTTGCTTGAAAGTGACACCTGCGCACGATGAGAATGACTACAATCTTGGTAAGAAGCACAACCTCGAAACCATCGATATTCTAAACCCGAACGGAACGCTAAGCGAAGCCGCTCAGTTTTATGTTGGCGAAGACCGATTTATCGTTAGAAAGAAGATTGCCAAAGACCTTGATGCTTCTGGAAA
>JBMYXX010000239.1:0-4700 GCA_049608805.1 Flavobacteriales bacterium
TAGCTTTGCCGCCCGTTAGAATGGAGAACAAGCGCGCACTTCTGTTATTATTCGCTTCGCACGTAGTGTCAAGTTTCGCGCAGGGAATTACCATGATTTCCATTCCGTGGTACTTCGCCTCGGTTGTAGATCAATCTGTTCTGTTTGGGAAAGTGCTGGCAATTGCCACTTTCATTAGCATTTTTTGGAGCCTGCTGGCTGGCACTATCATCGACAGATACCCAAGGAAAAACATTTTCTTGGTAGCATCTTTGATTGGTTTCGTTGTTCTTAGTTCGGCAGGAATTTATTCTGAAATACACCAAGATGCGCCCATCTGGCTAGTGGCCTTCATCTTTGTTTTTACGTTTTTCGGGTTCAATATTCACTACCCCAACCTGTACGCATTCTCGCAGCAATTGGCAGCTAGAGGCGACTATGGTAGAATAAATTCAATCCTAGAAGTATTAGGTCAAAGCACCAACGTTTTGTCTGGTGGCTTTGGTGCTATTTTACTTTCTGGCACAACTGCTGGCAGCCTAAATATTCTTGGTGCAGATGTTTCGTTTCCGTTTGAAATAGAAGCTTGGACAATCTGGGAGATATTCCTTTTAGATGCAAGTACATACGCTTTAGCCGCTTGCATTATTCCGTTTATTAAGTACACAGATTTAAGTGGGTTGGCTGTAGATATGGAGCCAATTGTGAGTCGGTTTAAACGGGGTTGGCAATTTTTAATGCTCAATAAAGAGCTATTGGTTTTTGGTATTGCTTCCTATTCCATTTTTGTGGTGTTGCTGGTAGAAGTCCAGTTTTTGCTTCCCATTTATGTAGATAATCACCTGAATGCAGGAGCCGATGTTTATGCAAGTAGCGAGGTTTATTTTGCCTTGGGAAGTTTGGGTGCTGGATTATTAATCCGAAAGCTAACCAGTCATTTCGCGCCAGCAAAAACCATTATTTGGCTAATGATTTTGGCCGGAGTTTCTTTTGTGGTTGTTGCTTTTACAAACAGCGTTGTAGGGTTCTATTTGTTTTCGGTTTTAATAGGGTGGAGCAATGCTGGAACGCGAATTACGCGCGTTACATTCTTGTTTAATCACGTACCAAACAACATTATTGGCAGAGCAAATAGCATCTTTTATGTTTACAATATTGCTAGCCGTGGTATTCTAATTACGGTGTTTTCTATGGCCTATTTCTCAGAATCAAATAACATAATCTGGACATACGTAATTAGCGGTTGCTTTATTCTGATGTCGGTTTTTCCGCTGGTTGCGGTTGCCAACCGTTTGAGCAAAATGGAGGTGAAGACTGCCTAGTTATTTAAGCCAAACATTGGCTTCAAAAACCCAAGCTGGGTGCTGAGGAGGAAGCAGCGTGGTACTGAATTGTAGATTCTTCATTTGCTCAGCCAAAAGCTTAGAAAGCGTTTCTTCTTTTTCGTTGCTACCAGTGTTAGAAACTACGGCCTTCCGTAATTCGAAATTACCATCTGCTAGCAGCTTAATTTCAACAGTTGCTTGCAAAAGTGCATTCTCAGCAGTGCATGCAGTTTTTCCGGTCAATGTGCTTATTACCTGCTCTATTGAATCGCCTTGCAGCGTCTTCGGGAAACCGTTAGGCAGATATTCTTCCCAATCGTAATTGGTTCTAAACGGTGCATTAGGAATTGAATAGTAATTGAGCGTAAAATGATTGGCGCCATTCCCGGTATAAATGCGGAACATTTGGTTTAAATCGAAAACCGTCAGTTTTGGTTCGCTAAACGAGATAAACAGTTTATCATCAGAAACATAAAATGAGCTTGAAGCCATTTTGTGCAGTGCACTATCGTTTTTTAGCCAGCCGTTTTTGCTGAGTTGGTTTTTAAGCCGCACCTCTTGCAAATCATAATGAATCAGCTTATCAAGATTGGCCTCCTTAAACAACTTCCCATCTCGGTACAAACGAAATTGAGACTGCTCCAAAGCAACTCCTTTTGTTTCAGAAACTAGGTGCGCAATGGTTCGCCCGTCTCGACTTAAACCCACCCAGCCGTTTAGGTATTCATTTAAACGGTAAACGGTGTCTGAACTCTGCTTGTGAATTACGTAAGTAACACCTTCCGTGTTATCTGTTTTGTACGTAACGGTAAGCGAAACCAATTCAAAAGTGCCAACCTCGTTCTGTAACTCATAGCTAAATCCCTTGTGTTGCGCATTGGCAAACAAGGAACTAAGCAGTAATAAGATTGAGATTCTGAACACCATCAGAATTGGGTTTTATCATGTAAACGCATTGAACCCTGTAACATCCATGCCAGTTATTAGCAGGTGAATGTCGTGGGTTCCCTCGTAAGTTACCACACTCTCCAGATTCATCATGTGTCGCATAATTGGGTATTCGCCAGTAATTCCCATACCACCAAGCATTTGTCTTGCTTCGCGAGCCGTTCTTAAAGCAATTTCAACGTTGTTTCTTTTTGCCATTGAAATTTGCTGTGGAGATGCTCTGTGGTCGTTTTTCAAAACACCCAATCTCCAAACCAAAAGCTGTGCTTTGGTAATCTCGGTAATCATTTCAGAAAGCTTTTTTTGCTGAAGCTGAAAACCTCCAATTGGCTTGCCGAACTGAATACGTTCTTTCGAGTATCTCAAAGCCGTATCGTAGCAATCTAACGCTGCGCCAAGTGCTCCCCAAGCAATTCCGTAACGCGCAGAATTCAAGCAGCTCAAAGGTCCTTTCAGACCTCTAATATCTGGGAACAAATTTTCCTTTGGAACTTTAACATTATCAAACACTAATTCTCCAGTTGCTGATGCGCGCAAACTCCATTTTCCGTGTGTTTCTGGTGTACTGAAACCTTCCATTCCACGTTCCACAACCATTCCTCTAACTACTCCCTCTTCATCTTTGGCCCACACAACAGCAATATCCGCAAACGGTGCATTGCTAATCCACATTTTGGCTCCATTCAGGATTACATGATCGCCAGCATCTTTAAAGTTGGTTACCATTCCGTTTGGGTTAGAACCGTGGTCTGGTTCTGTTAAGCCAAAGCATCCTAGCATTTCTCCCGTAGCTAGTTTCGGAAGCCACTTTTGCTTCTGAGCCTCAGTTGCATAACTGAAAATTGGGAACATAACCAACGAGCTTTGAACAGATGCGGTGCTGCGTAATCCGCTATCGCAACGCTCTAATTCTTGCATAATAATTCCGTAAGAAATCTGATCTAATCCTGGCCCTCCGTACTCAGCTGGGATATATGGACCAAAAGCACCAATTTCTCCTAACCCCTGTAGCAAGTGGCGAGGGAATTCTGCCTTTTGGGCGTAGTCTTCTATAATTGGAGAAACATTCTGCTTCACCCAAGTTCTAACTGTGTCTCTAATTAACTTGTGCTCATCAGTTAACAACTCGTCAACTAAATAGTAATCGTGTCCTTCGTATCTATCGTCAGCCATTTGTATTCAATTTGGACGGCAAAAGTAGAAAAAGCCCAATGCTATGTAGGCTTGATAAGCAACCAACGGACGAAAACTAAGTTTGAACATTAAACCTTTTTAATTTTTGTCCGTTAGCCGAGGTTTCAACAAAGCTTGTAACCATTAATTTAGCGTCACATCTAAAAACCTAAAACATGAAGAAAAAATTTACTCTCGTATTATCTATGTTGCTAATGGTCGGACTCGTTTACGACTACAACTATAGAACGGCACACACATTTAGCGCTGGTGCTCCAGAAGGAAGGACGGGGTCGCCTGGAGACGGTGCTGATTGCACAATGTGTCACTCTGGCCAGTCAACTCCGGCAGCAGGATCTGTTTCTATTACTTCCGATATTCCTGGTTCAGGATATTCAGGTGGTGCAACCTATACATTTACCGTAACGGCAACAGATGCTGGATCAAGTAGATTTGGTTTTCAAATCTCACCGCAGGATAACGCTGGTAATTTAATTGGTACGCTGATAGCCTCTGGGGCAGGAACTATGTTTTCTGGTGCTGGTTCAGATTACATTACACACGCTTTTGGCGGAACTTCTGGTGCTGGAAGCAAAACTTGGACGTTTGAGTGGACTGCCCCTTCAACGGGAACTGGTGATGTTACATTTTATGGGGCATTCAACTATGCCAACGATGACGGCAGTACGGCTGGGGATGTGATTGTCACAGAAACACACGTAGTAACTGAGGCTTCCGGTGTTGGCATCAGCGAAGCAGAATTGGCTTCTATTGCCGTTTATCCTAACCCGGTTATTGATGAAATTCATATTGCTGCAAAGGATGTGGATGAAGAAATTATGGTAATGCTTTTCAATGTTGAAGGAAAGAAGGTTCTAGAAGAGCGATTTGATGGTGGCGATATCAATATCAATGTTGCGTCTAAAAGCTTGAATTCTGGTGTGTACTTCCTAAACCTTGAAGTGGACGGAAAATCAACTATTAAGAAATTGTTGGTTAAATAATTAGCTAATTAGATAAACGAGAAAGGTGCTTAACGGCACCTTTTTTGTTTATTCGCTGAAACGAAAAAAGCATGGGTAAAGTATTTTCATTTGTAGTGGGCATGTGCGGCTTGTTTCTGCTAAACGGCTGTTTGGTAGATAAAGGCGAATTGGTAGAAGAAACGCCACAAGAATATTGCGACTCTTTGCAAGCAACATACCTCAGTTCAGCTAAAACCATCATAGATGGTCAGTGTGCTTTTACTCCCGGTTGCCATGGAACCCAGTCTGC
>JBMYXX010000240.1:0-4668 GCA_049608805.1 Flavobacteriales bacterium
ACAGCGCGCTGTGTGCTTTGGAGCTCTTTAACGAGCATGGCGATAAGATGATGGAGACGTTTGTAAAAGACCATCCGGAACACGCCAAGGTGCAAATGGCTTATTTCCATTTAGGGCGGTATTCGCACACCAAGCGCAAGTTTAAGAATGTGCTAAAGTGGTTTGCCAAAGTGGAGGTTAAAAAGCTGACCAAAAAGGAGCGCAACGAATTCCATTTTAAGAAGGGATACGCGCATTTTCAGCGTGAGGATTACGAGAAAACCAAAGAAGAATTTACGTTGGTGGAGTACGATATTGAAAGTCCGTACTACGCACCCATTACGTACTACAACTCTTACATCCAGTTTAAGGAGGGCTTGTATGACGAGGCTTACGAGGGCTTTTCGCTCTTGGAGGGCGATGAGACTTTCGGAAAGATAGTGCCGCTGTACATCTTGCAAATTTTGCAGGCGCAGGGCAAAGACGAAGAAGTAATCGAATACGGGGAGCGGCTCATGGGGAAGAAGTTCTCTGGGCTTGCAAGTGGCAACTTGCATAGGATGATCGGGGAGGCTTATTACCAGATGGGAGAATTCTCCATGGCCGTACCGTATTTGGAGGAGGCGTACACCAAACTGAATTGGGATAGAGACGAGGTGTACCGATTGGCATTTGCGTGTTACAAAGCAGGAAAGTTTGAGAAAGCGGCCAGCTACTTTGAACAGACCGTGAAGGTGCAGGACGAGATGGCGCAGTTGGCGTATTACCAAATGGCCGATTCGTACCTGAAAACGGGCGATAAGCATTCGGCTCGGAATGCTTTCAAGTTGGCTTCGGAAATAGAGTTTGATAAGGAATTGCAAGAGACCGCCATCTTCAATTATGCCAAGCTTTCGTTTGAGTTGAGCTACGACCCAAACAATGAGGCCATCACAGCTTTCGAGAAATATGTGGACAGCCATTTAGGAAGTGAGCGTGCGGATGAAGCACAGGAACTGATTATGAAAGTCCACTTGAGCACAGGCGATTATGAAGGTGCTTTGGGAACGATTGGGAAGATTAGAAAGAAGACCAATCAGCATAAGATGGTTTACCAGCAGACTGCGCTTAAGCGTGGAATGGAACTATTCAACGATGGAAATTTTGAGCGGAGCCTTCGGTTTTTTAAGATGGCAAACGAATACCAGTCGGATAAGTTGACTTCGGCTAAATCGTTGTTCTGGAAAGCGGAAGCGTTAGCGAATTTGGGTCAGCACCAACGTGCTATTGAGGCTTACAATCAGCACATTCTGGCTACAAATGCGGATAGAACCGAAGTGTTTAAACTGGCGCACTACGGTTTGGCTTATGTGCATTTTGATAAGCAGAAAGAGGCGAGCGCGATACCAGCTTTCCGCAAGTTTTTGGAGTTGGAAAAGTATGATGCGCTTCGTGTGAATGATGCCTACCTGCGAATTGCGGATTGCTACTACGTGCAAAAGAACACGGGCAAGGCCATTGCTTATTACAACAAGGCTATTGGCATGAATGGTCAGGAGACCGATTACGCGCTTTTCCAAGTAGCCATGTGCTATGGATTGCAGAGCAAATCACGTTCTAAAATCAGCAAGCTGAAATCGTTGATTAGCTCGTATCCGAATTCAGAATTTGTGGTGGATGCCAAGTACGAAATAGGAGAGACCTACTTCTTCTCGGACAAGCCAGAAGATGCGGTTACGTGGTTTGATAAAGTGGTTGATGAACATCCTCAATCTCAGTACGCTGGAAGAAGTATTCTGAACAAGGCGTTGGTGTTCTACAACCGAAATGAGGATGAAGTGGCGTTGCCGCTATTCAAGCAAGTCGCGAACGATTACCCAGGAACTTCTGAGGCTTCGGAAGCTTTGGGGAAAATCCAGAAAATTTATGTGGAAGGTGGAAACGTGCGGCAGTTTGAGGATTACCTCTCCAACAACAGTTTCCCAGATGCGACAAAAGGCTCGTTGGATACTTCCTATTACGAAGCCGCTCAGCTGATGTATCAGCGTGGAGAAATGGTTAGCGCCATGCAGGAATTTGAGAAGTACCTGAAGAAATTTCCGAACGGATATTTCGCTTTAGATGCGCACTATTTCAAGGCCGAAATTGCTCTTGACCTTAAGAAATACGACCAAGCTTTAACCGATTTCAATCACGTGTTGGAATACGCCAAAACGAGCTACACAGAACGTGCTTTGGTTGCGGCCGCTCAGATACACATGTATCAAAAGGAATACGGTCAGGCGCAGTTGAAATACGCCATGTTGGAAGAGACAGCAGAGCGCTCAGAGAACAAACTCGAAGCAAGAATTGGTCTGATGAGAACGTATTTTAAAACGGATGCTTTTGAATTGGCGGATGATTACACGCAGAAGATTTTACGCTCGGATAGAGTAGAGAAGTCGCTGAAGGATGAAGCCAATCTCATCTCCGCCAAGTGCGCATTGGGAATGGATAATCTGGATATCGCGGTTTCTAAGTTTCAACAAACGGCTAATCAAGCGCAGAATGTAATTGGAGCAGAGGCCAAGTACAGCATAGCGCTTATTCATCATCAACGAAGTGACTACGAAAAGAGTCAAGAGACCATTTTCGAAATGGTAAATCAATTCGCCAACTACGAAGAGTGGGTTGGTAAATCATTCCTGCTTCTAGCCAAGAACTATGTAGAACAAGACGACCTGTTTCAAGCAAAACTTACGCTCCAAAATGTAGTCGAGAATTACAATGGAGAAGTTCAAAAACAGGCGCAAGCTGAGCTAAAGAGAATTGAAAAATTCGAGGCGTTCTCGAATGCAGAATAGCGAGGGGTCACTCTGAGTGTCCCGATTTATCGGGATGTATCGAAGAGTGTGCGGTGGGCTTCGATACAATCCTTCCTTCGGTCGGATTACTCAGCCTGACCCATGGAGTAAGGAAAACGGAAAAAGATAAATGTCTAATTCAATCAACATGAAAACCCTGAAATTGAGTTTGCTATTGACGTTGGCCACGAGTGTTGTGCTGGCGCAGAATGAAGAAGAAAAGCTACCTGATAGTCTCCGATTTACCGTTCGGAAAGATTACCGTCCGGATACGCGAGATGCGAAGAAGCATGCGGTGCAACCTAAGTTGGAAAAGGACACGGTTGTACTTCCAGAAATGCAATATGAGGTGCTTCCGAAGCAAGCAGAAATTGCCAACGAAATGGAGCCGATGAAGGCTGTTCGATTGGGTAAGGAGCCGTTGTCTAAACTGTACAATGGCTACTTGAAAGTCGGCTTTGGAAACTACACCATGCCTTATGCGGAAGCCTCGTTTTCAAGTTTGAGACACAAGAAATACCAAGCAGGTGGATTTGCGAGATACCATGCTTCATTCGCCAAATTGGAAGGAAAACCATTCGGATTTACCGATGCTGGTGTTTCCGTTTTTGGAAAATATTTGATGAAGCATCATGTGCTCTCGGCAGATATAGAGTACGACCTCGACCAGAACTATTATTACGGATATGATGCGTCTGAAATGCAATTACCGAAGGACAGCATCAATCAGGTTTTTCATCATGTGAAAGGAGCGTTGTCGCTCAGAACGCAACAAGGGAAAAAGCCAAAGATTTTCGACTTCGCGGAGCTGTATTACAGTCATACGTTAGACCGTTTTCAGAACCAGGAAGGAAGAGCTTCTTTGAATGGTGGAGTTGTCATTCCAGTCAGAAAACACTCTGTTCGGGTTCGGTCTACGATGGACATGTTTCATAACCAATCTCCTGTTTCTGGAATTGACGACAATATCCTATTTAGCCTTGAAAGTGAGTTCAAACTCCGTAAAAAACGCTGGGGAATTGATGCGGGTTTTGGACTATTTGTCGATGGACGAAAAACGTATGTCAAACCAATTCTAACGCCCATTCTTAGAATGCACTATTTCTTGGCGCAAGACATGGTTCGGTTTTATGTAAACGCAACTGGCGGTGTAGAACGAAACGGACTGAGAAGCATTTCCGAAATCAATCCATATGCACATACAGATATTCTAAGAACCAATACATACGAAAGACTCAATGTCGAGGGTGGTTTCAAAGGAAACATCTTCCGAATTCTTGGTTTCGATTTGTCGGTGGCTGAAATCATCAATCAGAACCAAGTGTTCTTTGTAAACGACCCTTCAGATGAAGCGGGATTGAAGTTCACTCCAGAGTATCATGATACGCGGATAACGCGTTTCAAGGGTTCATTGAGTTACTCTATGAGTGAGAAGTTGTTCGTTCAGGCGACAGCTCAGTATCGGCTGTTTCATTTCTCAAACGATACAATGCAGCCGTGGCATGAGGCTCCGTTCACATTTGTGTTCTCTGGGAACTATAATCTGAATGACAAGTTCATTTTCAAAGCTTCAATAACTGCCGCTGGAAATCGTGTGGCAAAAGGCTATATTACTGATGAAGAAGGAGTAACTCAAGTTCAACCAATTAAAATGAACGGTTATGCAGATGTTAGTCTTGGAGCAGAATACCGCTACAAAAGATGGATTGGCGCTTTCGTTGACCTACGGAACATTGCCGCCATGCGTTATGAAATTTGGAACCAATATCCGGTACAGCGATTCAGCTTTATTGCCGGTTTGAACTTTACTTTCTAAACTAAAAAGGGCGTTCCGATAGTTATCAGGACGCCCTTTTGTCAATTTATT
>JBMYXX010000241.1:0-4635 GCA_049608805.1 Flavobacteriales bacterium
TTCAAAGCCGTAACCAACATTAAGCTGTTGTTCACTAACTCGTTGATTCGAGTATGATTTGGTTCTATGCCAGATGCGCAATGTTCCTCAAAAGAAACACACGCATCGCCAATCAATCTTGCAGACTGAAGCACATTGTAAGCCATTACCGGTTTGAAAACATTCAATTCATAATGCCCTTGTGTTCCTGCAATGGTAACAGCTGTATCGTTACCCATCACCTGCGCGCAAACCATCGTCAACGCTTCGCATTGTGTTGGGTTTACTTTTCCAGGCATAATAGAAGAACCAGGTTCGTTTGCCGGGATAATCAACTCGCCAATTCCTGAACGTGGTCCAGAAGCCATCATCCGAATATCGTTGGCAATTTTATTCAGCGAAACGGCCAATTGCTTCAACGCTCCGTGTGTTTCTACCAACGCATCGTGCGCAGCCAAGGCTTCAAACTTGTTTTCTGCCGAAACGAAAGGAAGACCAGAGAATTCAGCAATTTTCTTTGCAACTAGGTCAGCATAACCAGCTGGCGTGTTAATGCCGGTTCCAACAGCTGTTCCGCCAAGTGCTAATTCTGAAAGGTGTGCCAAGGTGTTTTTCAAGGCTTTTAATCCATGGTCTAATTGAGAAACATAACCGCTGAATTCCTGCCCAATAGTCAATGGCGTTGCGTCCATCAAGTGTGTACGACCGATTTTCACCACATCTTTAAAATCATCAGATTTTTTCTTCAGCGTATCGCGAAGCTGCTCAACTCCCGGAATAGTGTTCTCGACAATCAGCTTGTAACAAGCGATATGCATTCCTGTTGGGAATGTGTCGTTAGATGATTGGCTTTTGTTCACATCATCATTGGGTTTCAGAACCTTGTCCGCATCGGTCAAGCTTCCACCATTTAAAACATGAGCGCGGTTAGCAATAACCTCGTTGGAGTTCATGTTACTCTGCGTTCCAGAACCGGTTTGCCATACAACCAACGGAAATTGGTCATCGTGCTTCCCTTCAAGAATCTCATCGCAAACGGCAGAGATTAAATCTCTCTTTTCTTCGGCCAAAGCACCTAATTCACAATTGGTATGTGCTGCTGCTTTCTTTAAGTAAGCAAAGCCGTAAACCACCTCTAAAGGCATACTTGCAACTGGTCCAATTTTGAAGTTGTTTCTAGAGCGCTCCGTCTGTGCACCCCAATATTTATCGGCAGGTACTTGTACCTCGCCCATCGTATCTTTTTCTATTCTGTAATCTGACATGAGATTGTTTTAAGCTGAAATTTGAGCGCAAATTTACCGTCTGAATTATACCCACCAAGTCTCCTTCAAATAACATCTACATTTATGGCCATAAATCAGCCTTTTGATATGAAACACATTTTTATTGCAGTATCAGTTATCGTAAGTTCCTTAAGCGCCTTTGCTCAGTCAGAAATACGGACGATTACGCACGATGGCCTACAGCGAGAATACCGTCTTTATGTACCAAGTATTTATGATGGCTCTGAACCTGTTCCACTTGTTTTAAACCTTCATGGTTATACTTCAAACGGATTTGAACAGGAGGTTTATGGTGATTTTAGGTCAATAGCAGACACTGCCAATTTTATTCTAATTCATCCCGAAGGGACGGAAGACAGCGCAGGAGATACCTTTTGGAATGCCTTTGGCTCCCCAGAAGAAACGGTCGATGACCTTGGTTTTCTTTCTGACTTAATTGACTCGCTTGAAGTTGAGTTTAACATTGATATGCAGCGAGTTTACAGCACAGGAATGAGCAATGGCGGCTTTATGAGCTATAAATTGGCGTGTGAGTTAAGCGGGAAAATTGCTGCAATAGCTTCGGTTACAGGGTCAATGATTCAGATTAACCTGAATGCATGTAATCCTACTAACCCAATTCCGGTAATGCAAATGCACGGCACGGCAGATCCTACGGTACCCTATTTAGGGAATTCTGGTCCGACAGGAATGGTTCCTATTGAAGACTTAGTTGCTGCCTGGGCGGCCAAGAATGGCTGCGGAGAAACACCATCGGTAAATGCAGTTGCAGACACAGATATGACGGATGGATGTACTGCTGAACACTGGGTTTATACAGGTGGAGATGAGCATAGCACCGTAGAGTTCTACAAAATTGATGGTGGCGAGCATACATGGCCTGGTTCAAATCCAATTCTAACCATTGGCGTTACCAATAGAGATTTTTCTGCTTCGGTAGAAATTTGGAGATTCTTTAGCCGCTATAGTTTGAACGGAGTTGTTGGAATTGAAGATGCTGAGCCTACAAAAAATGCTTTTTCAATTTATCCAAATCCAACAGCGGGTTCCACAACAATCCAATTCAAAAATGCTGAAAAAAGGTTGGTTCAAGTCAGAAATACAGCTGGTCAGCTAGTGCGAGAAATCAGGAATAGCACATCAGCCCTTACTTTAGATTTGGCTGATTCTGGTGTTTACTTGGTTTCTGTTACAACCGATAAGGACACGTTTACCCAAAAATTGATTGTAGAATAACGACTGTAACTTGTTCAATTCAAGGGCAACAATTACTTTCGTCCCAAATTAAAAAGCAATGAGCGTAGGTATCGTAGTAATCTTCATGTACATGTTAATGGGATTCTGGATGTTAGTATTCCTAGGACTTTGGATTCCGTTGATGGCGACCTTGCTTTTTATGGAGCGTTTCAGCCCAGAAATGGGAGAGAAGCTTGCTGCTGTTATAGCGCCACGAGACTAAGATTTACAAAAGCGTTTTTACGTTTTCAGGAGGCCGTCCCAAGACGGCCTTTTTTTGTTTTACAACGATAGGTCTTTCAATCAGCTTTGGGAATTTGACCATGGCTGCAATCCATTCATCATCAGACAAATCTTTGCCCTTAAAGTTTTCTCTGAAATCGGCTTCGCCTCTTCTCAGTAAATCGTAAGGTTTAATGCCAAGTAAGGCTATCACTTCTTTCAGCTCAGCTTCTGAAGGCACATCTTTCAGGTATTCGATTACTTCTGGCTCTACGCCAGCATCTTTAATAATCTGAAGTGTTTGTCTGCTCTTTGAGCAACGTGGATTGTGATAGATTTTCATGAGTGATAAGTAATGAGGTGATGAAGTTGTGAGGTTATGACGAACGGAGAAGAAATGAAGTTATGAAGTGTGCTTCTTGTCAATGGATTTGATAAGCCCATTAATTAGAGCCGCACATTTCTGTTCTTGTTTGTTAAGAAACTCTATTCTCTCAGCTCCGCAGAATTTCAGGAGGACACACAGGTCTAGAACCGTATTTACTTCGCTCAAAGACCCACGTGAAATGTGAAGAAAATGTCTGAATTCTTTGTCAGTATTTCTACCTGCGCCTTCCGCTATGTTCAAGGGAATCGAAACTGAGGCTCTTTTTAACTGCGAGATAATGTTGAACTTTTCATCTGATGGTAATTCAGAGGCAAAAATGTAAATGAGACGAACCAATTCCATCGCTTCCTGCCAAGCAATTAAGTTTTTATGCGGCCAGTCTTTCTTCATAACCTCATCCCTTCATCAACTTTACAACTCAGACTCCTCATTGCCAAATTGCAGCAAGTAACCTTTAATAAACTTGTTTAGTTCGCCATCCATTACTCCTTGAATATTGGATGTTTCAATGCTAGAACGAAGGTCTTTTACCAATTTATATGGATGGAAAACGTAGTTCCTAATCTGAGCTCCAAACTCAACCTTCATTTTGGCGCCTTCAATTTCGGCTCTTGATGCAAGGCGTTTTCTTAACTCTAAGTCGTAGAGTTGCGACTTAAGAAGTTTAAGCGCTGCTTCTCTGTTTGCAAGTTGCGAACGACTTTCAGTATTTCTGATAATTATTCCGCTAGGAGCGTGCGTAACACGAACACCAGTTTCAACCTTGTTTACGTTCTGTCCACCAGCACCTCCAGAGCGGAAAGTATCCCAGGTTATATCGGCCGGGTTAATCTCAATATTAATGGAGTCATCAACCACCGGGTAAACAAAAACTGAAGCAAACGAGGTGTGTCTTCTAGCATTACTGTCGAATGGCGAAATACGAACCAATCGGTGCACGCCATTTTCGCCTTTCAAATTGCCGTAAGCATACTCGCCATCAAATTGTAACGAACATGAACGAATTCCAGCAATGTCATCTTCCTGAATGTCATTCTGAGTAACCTTGAATCCGTTTTTCTCGCCCCACATAATGTACATACGCATAAGCATTCCTGCCCAGTCGCAGCTCTCGGTGCCACCAGCCCCAGAATTAATTTCTAGGGTAGCGCTAAGCTCATCTCCCTCATCACCAAGCATGTTTTTAAACTCTAAGTCCTCTAACAAATCTGTGACGAGCGTTTCCTGAGCATTTACCTCTTCTTCAGAAGCTTCACCTTCTTTATTGAACTCAAACAGAACCGTTAAATCGTCTAAAGCACTTTCAGTTTTGGCAAAAGCTTTGGTCCACTCTTTTTTAGAGTTGGTTTTCTTCATTAAAGCCTCGGCCTTTTTTGGGTCATCCCAAAAGCCTGGGGCTAAAGTGGTTTGGGTTTCCTCCTCAATTTCACGCAGTTTACGTTCAATTTCCAAGTATCCGCGCAGCGCATCTACTCGTTTTTTAAGGTCGTTTAATTGATCGCTTGTTATCATGGTTCAGAGAAT
>JBMYXX010000242.1:0-4622 GCA_049608805.1 Flavobacteriales bacterium
TATGCAAGAGATAAGCAAGGCAAGCCATCGGTAGTATTAGGCTACGCCACAGAGATTACAGCCAGCGTTAATCAGCAACAAGAACTTGACGAGATTAACAAGGTTAATCAGCTGTTGCTTAACGCAGCGCAAATTCTCTCTAGGCCAGATACAAGCTACCATTCAGCATTAAATGCTTTGGCAAAAGAGGTGTCAGAAAACCTGAATGTTGTCTGCGATATTTCAATTTTAGAAACGGAAACAGGCATAATCAAGCCAGAGGCTGTGTATCATTTCAATCCGGATGTAAAAGCTGTTGTTGAGCACCTTTTTTCAACCCTCTCGGTTAAAAAAGGGCAAGGTCTAGTTGGGTCTGTAATTGAAACAGGAAAGGAAATAGTAATTACAGATGTGCCGGAATCAATGAGGAGAGGCGTGAGGGCTGTAGATGAACTTATAGTTCCGCAATCTATAGTGTACTTGCCAATTACTGGGGCAGATTCTGTTTTAGGTGCATTGAGCCTAACTAGGTTAGAAGGAGAATCAGCGTTTACCGAGGTTCAAATTGAGCAGATTAGGAGGCTAGGTAAATACCTTTCTCTGTTTGTTGAAAACAGATTGCTCAAAGAAAGACAGGAACATAATTCTGAGCTTAGAGAACAAGCAGAGTTAACGCTAGAGAACGAAAAAAACTGGGCAGATTTTAAGGTTGAAGTGTCAACTTTTTTAGCCGATGTTGACCTTGATTTAACAACAGCCATGCTGCAATTTGCAGAGAAAGTAGCCGAAAGGTTTAACGCAGTTTGCGCCATACAGTTGGTTAATGACGAAAGGGACGAGATTCTGATGGTAGCCTTACATCACCCCAATAAAAGCATAAGAGATAAGATTGAAAACTCCTTACAGCGAACAACACTTCAAGTTGGAAAAGGGTTGGTTGGCAAGGTTGTTTCAACGGGTAGGGAATATGTAAGCCTACAATTACCTAAAGACCTTGAGAAAATGGCAAAGTCGGGTAAGGTTCCTATGGAAATTATGCCTTCTTCCATTGCCTACCTGCCTCTTAATGGTCAGGACGGGGTATTGGGAACGCTTAGTATTACAACGCTTTATTCAGAAAAAAACCTGTCAGAAACAGACATCAACCAGCTTAGGGACTTGGCTCTGCATACCGCCAGGTTTATTGAGAATAGAGTGCTGCAGATAAAGCAGAATGGGGAAATTGGGCTTAGGCGCAAAGCAGAGAAGAGATTGGAGCGTGCCGGAGAGATTTTAAAACGGAAAGAGGCAGAAACAAGATCAATACTCAACACCATTCCAATCAATATTGCCAGAATCTCCAGAGATTTTAGGTATCAGTTCCTTAATGATGCCTACTGGAATATGGGAGTTGACCCTAAAAAGATGGAGGGTAAACTCATAAAGGAAATAATTGGCGAAATTGGCTTTAGAGAGCTTTTACCTCTTTTTGAAAAAGCGCTTAAAGGCGAAACGGTTTCTTACGATTTTGACGGTGTAATGGCCGATGGATTACATCGATATTTTAATGTGGCGCTCGCTCCAGATTATTCGGAAGATGGAGAGATAACTGGATTTTATTCTTGCGCCTCGGAGGTTACGTCAAAGGTGATAGCAGAAAAGGAAGCTAAACTCACACAAGAAAGGCTGGATTCGCTGTCCTTAAACTCAGGCGATGCCTTCTTTTTTCATGATATGAGCCAGCAGATTATTGACGTAAACGAGGTGGCCGTTGAGATGCTTGGGTACAGCAGAGAGGAGTTGTTAAGCATGAAGGCAAGTATGCTAGATCCTAGGTGGCGTGGTAGGATTTACAACAAATTTCTGGACAATTTGGAAGTGAATGTGCCGCAAACTTTCGATACGTTGGTTTACCATAAAGACGGCCACAAAATCCCTGCTGAAGTAAGGTTTGTAAAACGTAAGGAGGGGGATGATATCTACATCCAGTCTTTAATAAGAGACAGAACAGAAAAGCGGGAACAGGAGCGAAGGCTGCAGCAATCTGAAGAACGGCTTAGGCTCATTTTTGAAAACGTTGAAGATTACATTGCAACTGTAAATGAAAATGGTGAGTACGAGTCAATAAACAGCTCTAGTAGAAGAGTAGGCGAGGAGAATTTAATTGGAGAGTCCATCTACGATTTGGTAGATTCTGAGGAACGGTTAGCAGAACTGAAAAGGCGTTTTCAGCATCTAAAAGAAACCAAAGAAACTTTCGAAATAGAAGATACTGTTGTCTCTGAGGATGGCTCCACCCACATTTATAATCGAAAGTTTATCGGAATTTTTCATCGTAAAAAATTCCTAAAGGCGATTCTTATTATCAGAGACATCACGGCAGAAAAGAATAGGGAGTATTCTATTATGAATGCTGTGTTAAAGGGCCAGGAGCAAGAGCGCAAAAGACTTGGTGCCGAGTTGCACGATGGAATTGGACAAATTATGTCTGCTATTGCTCTTCAAGTTTCTCAGATAACTGAAGAGGCCAGCGAAAACAATTTCGCACAGACAAGAAATGACCTGAATGACCTTACTTCTAAGCTACAAGCCGCCATCCGAGAGGTCAGAAATATTTCTCACGACCTTATGCCAGAAGTGCTAGAGAGTTTCGGTTTAAAGGAGGCAATTAATCAAACCTGCAACAACTTAGAAGAGCGAGCTGGGCTTAAGGTTAGTTTTAGTCATGCTGACATTGCTCATAAATATGACACGTTAATTGAAGTAAACTTATTCCGGATAACGCAGGAGTTACTTACCAACGTTCAGAAACACGCAAAGTGTAAGGGGGTGTTTGTTAGTCTTATTGACCATGGTACGTCTTTAAGTTTAACAGTAGAAGATGATGGAATTGGCTTTAATTTAGGCCAAGGAAATGAGTTTAAAGGAATTGGATTAAGCAACGTATATTCGAGAGTTAGCATGATGGACGGCCAGATTGATGTTGAAAGCAGCGAAAATGCCGGTACGCTAGTTAATATTGAGGTTCCAAAAAAAGTAGAATGAAAAAGGTAAAACTTCTTGTTGTTGATGACCATCCAATGTTACGCGGTGGAATTGTGTCTCTTTTAGAGAAAACACCACATATTGAGGTGATTGGAGAAGCCAGTAATGGGGTAGAAGCAATAAAATTCATTGAGCAACAAGTTCCTGAGGTTGTTTTAATGGACATTAATATGGACGGTAAGTTGGATGTGCATACCACCGAAGTGATTGTCGAAAAATGGCCAGATGTAAAGGTTTTGGCATTTTCAATGCACCAAGAAGCACAGGTAATTAGAAGAATGCTAAAAGCTGGTGCTTCGGGTTATTTGCTTAAAAATGCATCTCATCAAGAAATGTTAAAAGCCATTGAGGCTGTAATGAATGGCGAAAACTTTTATGGGCCAGAAGTGGTTAGAACAATGACTCAAATGCTTACCTCTCCAGATGGAAATAAGCAAGAAGTTACGTTAAGTAATAGAGAAAAAGAGGTTCTTCATTTTGTGGCTAAAGAGTACACAAATCAAGAGATTTCAGATACAATTAACATTAGCGTTCGTACGGTAGAAACACATAAAAGAAACCTGATTAAAAAACTAGGTGTCAAAAATGTGGTTGGGTTAGTGAAGTTTGCTTTAGAGCAAGGTCCATTACTCGATTTAGACGAATGAAAAATCCGTTAGGACAGAAAAAAAATAAAGCACCCAAAGGGGTGCTTATTTATTTACTGGGTTTTTACGTCTTGCTCCAGTTTGTTTGGTGGGCATACATGCTGGTAAGTTTAAATTCCGAAATCTATCAACTCAAGTTAGAGCTACTTACTAGTTCTAGTTTTCCGGGGCCGGAACAACTTATCTTAAAAGGTGAGCTAGACGAAAAACTCTCGTTAAGAATTTGGATGGTTTTGGGCGAAGGAGCAGTTTTTATGCTCATCCTCATTCTTGGGTTTAGGTCGGTTAGAAGAAGCATAGCCAAAGAATTATTGGTGGCAGAACAACAGAAGAATTTTCTTCTTTCTGTTACCCATGAGTTGAAATCTCCGCTTGCGGCCATCAAACTTCAGTTACAGACTTTACAATCGCGTAAGCTACCAGAAGATAAAGTGGCGCAGCTTTATTCTAGGGCATTGGGAGATGCGAACAGATTAGAAAAGTTGGTTGAAAATCTTCTTTTGGTCAATAAGATTGAAGACGGTAGGTTGCCATTGGAAATGGAGAAGGTTAACCTTTCTAATCACATTGAAAGTTTGGTTGCCGAAAGCTTTGGGTATGAACTGGAGGCTGGGAAAATCACCCTTCAGATTGAGAAAGACTTGGTTGCCAAAGCAGATAAAATGGCACTTGACAGCGTGGTGCTGAACCTGATTGATAATGCGCTGAAGTACGGAGATAATAGTAGGGTTGAAGTTGTTTTGGCAACAGCTGCCTCTAATGAAATTCAATTGTCTGTTAGTGATTTGGGCGATGGAATACCTAACGCTGAGAAAGAGAAAATCTTTGAACGTTTTTACCGTAGAGGTAATGAAGATGTGCGGAAAACCAAAGGCACAGGAATTGGTTTGTACCTCGTAAAACTGTTGGTTTTGGAACACCAAGGCGAGATTTCTGTAGTAGATAATGAGCCTAAAGGCGCCAAGTTTGTGG
>JBMYXX010000243.1:0-4609 GCA_049608805.1 Flavobacteriales bacterium
GTGTTTTTCAGCTTTTAGCAGACTTTGTTCTTCTGGGCAGATATGTTCATTACCGTACTACTCGCAAGGAAGAAAACCGAGAAATGACGAGAAGAACCTTTATGAATGCAATTGCTCTAAGCGTAGGTGGATTGGTGCTTGGCTCAGTTCTTTGGGGCACAACAAAAGGAAGGTTTGGCTGGCGAGTAATGAACAACAATCTGAGTTTCGACAATCTTCCAAAGGCATTTGACGGAATGAAGATTGTGCAGATTTCCGACCTACATCTTGGAAGCTTTGGAACCAATTATGAGCCAATGGAAGAAGCAGTTCAGATGATTAATGAATTGAATCCGGATTACATCTTTTTTACTGGTGACATGGTTAACGCAGAACCATCCGAAGCGGAGCCATGGATTGATATTTTCACCAAACTTAAAGCCAAAAGTGGTAAATATGCTATTGTTGGCAATCATGATTATGGCTGGGGAAGAATGGGCGAAATCTCTGAAGAGAAGAAGGTTGAAAACGCAATGAATGTTGCTGAAATCTTCAAGAAGATGGGATTAAAACCGCTTTTAAACGAGCACGACATCTTAGAAAAAGATGGTGACAAAATAGGACTGGTAGGAGTAGAAAATTGGGGTTTTACAGAAGAAGGTTGGTTTCCGACAAGAGGAGATTACAACAAGTCTATTGAAGGAATGGAAGATGTTCCTTTTCAAATATTACTTAGCCACGACCCAACACATTTCGACCATCACATTCTTGAAAAGACTAAAGTTGACTTAACCCTTTCTGGCCATACACATGGCGGGCAAATGGGAATTTCGATACCCGGATTGATTGAAATTAGCGCAGCCAAATTATTCTACAAGCGCTACGCTGGTTTGTATAAAGAAGCAAAGCAATACCTCTATGTAAACCGTGGAATGGGCTACCTAATTTTCCCAGGAAGAGTTGGAATGCCGCCAGAAATTACGCTGCATCAGTTAAACCGAGCGTAACGCTAATTAGTGATATTCAGAAACCCAGCTCAGCGCGAGCTCTAATTGCTCTGCCATTGACAGCGAAGAGTTGTCTAAAACCACCGCATCTTCTGCCTGAATTAGTGGGTTCTCTTTACGAGAAGTATCTTCCTTATCTCTCAAAACAAGGTTAGCTCTAACCTCATCAAACGGAACGGTTTTGCCTTTTGCGTTGAGTTCATCAAATCTTCGCTGAGCACGAACTTCTGGAGAAGCGGTCATAAATATTTTCAATTCCGCGTTCGGAAAAACTGCCGTTCCAATATCTCGGCCATCCATTACCACACCGCCTTCTTCTCCATATTTCTGCTGAATAGATTGCAGCTTGGCCCGAACTTCTTTTATCACGCTAACAAAACTTACTACCTCAGAAACGCGCATGGTGCGAATCTCCTCTTCCACATTTTTCCCGTTCAAAAACGTAGTTACATTTTGTTCTTTGGAATCGTACTTCAGTTGAATTTCAATTTCATCCAACATAGAGATTAAGGCACCTTTGTCAACCTCCTGTTTAGTAGCAACGCCTTTTTCTATAGCAAACAGCGTAATGGCCCTGTACATGGCTCCACTATCTACATAAGTATAACTGAGTTTTGAGGCTAATTGCTTAGCCAAAGTGCTTTTCCCGCAAGACGAATATCCGTCTATGGCGATGGTGATTTTATCCTTCGCCATCAGACTTTTTGGTCTTTTTCTTACGCTCTTTCTTTACGCGCTTGGGCATCTTAACATGCTTGCCCAAGTTGGTCATAATAGAAATTTGATTGGTACCACCAGCCTGGTGATACGTAGCTCTACTATATGAGAAAGTGAATCGGTTTACCTTAACCCCAACTCCCCAAGAAAAACCAACGGTTCCGGGGCGGCTTGCTACTTTAAACTCCTGTCTTCTTCCGTAGTTGTAGCCTGCTCTAATGAATATTCTACGCGCAATGGTGAGTTCGGTGCTGAATATAAAGTGACGCATTATTGCATCTCCAATATTGGTTTTCTGCACCGTTACTTCTCCTGTAAGAGGGTCAACATCGGGCGGAGAATTTGTTGGGTCTTTGTAGGTTAAATCGGGCTTTTGTAAGTCAACAATTGTCATTGACAAGCGCAATGGCAAGTACTTTAACTTGTGACTAATTCCTAAATCAAGGCTGATAGGAAGCGGTTCGTATTGGCCATTTACGTACGGCTTAAGTTGCGTTCCTAAGTTTCTTGCAACCAAACTAACCGTCCAATTCTTTTTTGGGTGATGAAACATGGCCGAAAAGTCAACCGCCATTCCAAATGAATTGAATTCTGCAAGCTGCGAATAAATCAGTTTTAGGTTTGCTCCCGCTCTAAAAAACTTCCCGAAGGGACGCGCGTAAGTTCCATGCAGCAGCGTTTCGTTAGCTGAGAAATTACCCTGAAAAGTACCGTTTACATCAGCTCTTGTAAACTCACCGTAATTGGCGTACATTAATCCAAAACCAATGTTGCCCACTTTTTCAAACGTATGGGCATATCCAACATATCCATAGTTTACTCCACCGTAAAAGTTAGTGAAATCGGTAGCCAAAAACATGTGCATCGAACTATCCAAAATGGCTGGGTTCATATACATCATATCCAAATCTCCATCCTTAATGGCAATTTGATCTCCGCCCATTGCCGCATTTCTGGCAGACGAGGTTAGGTCTAAAAAACTGTAGGTAGAACTTCCACCAAGCTGTGCAAAACTTGATAATGCAGTACCAATAACGAGGAAGAGAGAGAGTACTTGGGTGCGCATTGAGGGCAAATAAAGACAATATTTATGGCCGAGGTAACGGCTAGAAGACATACTTATTGTGAAAATGCTCACAGCCGTTCAATTTTTGTTGAATAGCTATCACTAAACATCATTTCTTTCGGCTCATTTTCGAATAGCCCAAACACAGTTGAACCACTTCCTGTCATTGCAGCATAATCCGCTCCGAAGCTATAAAGTTGCGTTTTCAGGTTTTCTATTTCTGGATGATTAGGAAAGATTGAATCCTCGAAATCATTCTTTAGACAATTTTTCCAATCATAGACATCTTCCATAAGATAAAGCCATGGAGAAAATACGGGTTCCGAAGGTGTAATTCCTGCGTATGCCTCTTCGGTTTTGATGTGAATGTTTGGGTTCACCAGCACAATCCAATAACCTGTGAGATCTAAATCAAAAGGGGCAAGAATTTCGCCACGCCCAGTTACACGAGATGGTTTGTTCCGAACAAAAAACGGGCAATCACTACCAACTTTTGAGACTAAGTCTTCCAGCTCAGCCTCCGACAGCTTAAGTTCAAACATGTCGTTGAGCATTACAGCAGCAAATGCGGCATCGGCACTACCTCCGCCCAAGCCAGCTCCAATGGGAATTTGCTTGTGTAAATGAATGTTTACCGATGGTAGATTGTATTGCTCGTGGAGCAGATTAAAAACCTGTTCGCACAAATTCAAACCTCCATTTGAAGGAATCTCAATTCCAGAACTTGTAAAAGTCACCTCGCCTCTCCCCGCTTTTTGAGGAACAATCTCAAGAATATCGTTCCACGGAACGGGATAAAAAACACTTTCAATTTCATGAAAACCATCCTCGCGCTTGCGGAGAATATTAAGTCCCAGATTTATTTTTGCGTTTGGGTAAGAAATCACGCTACTAAAGTATGCCTTTCGTCTTACGCTGAATGAAGCAGTTGAGTATTTTCGCCCTCAGAAATTCAAGCCATGAGCAAAGACATTCACGTTTCTTCTGAAGTTGGAAAACTAAAGCGGATGATTATCCATAGTCCTGATGCAGGCATTGGAAAAATTGCACCTCGGATGCAAGAGGAGTTACTGTATGACGACATTGTTTATTTGGACAAAATGCGTCAGGAATACCGCGAGTACCTAAAGGTTCTTTTATGGTTTTTAGACCCCGATACGCTACGAGCGCAGGACGCGAACAACAGTGATTTCTTTAAGCCATCGAAAGAAGGATTCTTTGACTCCGATAAAGTTTTAGATGCCGAAAACCTTCTCATGAAAGTCTTGCAAAAAGAAGACGTGAAGAAGTTGATTGTAGCTTCTATTTGCTCTATTGAAAAGTGTGATTTCAAAACGCAAGCAAGGCTGATTAGAATGGATGCTGGCGATTTGGCCAGAACACTAATTACTGGCTGTATTGAATCTGACGACAACGAAGAATACCTCTTCCCTCCTATCCCAAACCTCATTTTTACGCGAGACATTTGCATTGTGGTTAACGACCACCTGGTTCTTATTAAACCAGCTGAGAAAGGTCGTGCTCGTGAAGCACAGCTTATTAAATACATTGCCTATTTCGCACTGTTTGGAGATGAAGCCAATTTGAACGATTTCTCCTTCACCGATAAAATTATTGAGCTCAACAATAACGAGTACTATTTCCTTACAGATTCACTCGGGCAAGAAGAAGCAAAAGTGAGTATTGAGGGTGGAGATGTAATGATGATTAGTCCGCGCCATCTTGTGGTTGGACTAAGCGCAAGAACTACGCAAAATGCCATCGACCAGCTTATTCACGAATTATTCTCTAGAAATGTGGTTGACAAGGTTTCTGTGGTGAATATTCCTGATGAGCGTGC